>NZ_QPFW01000240.1:0-69107 GCF_008122455.1 Enterobacter sp. C6 | reverse complement strand
GGCTTTTTTGGCCAACTGGACAGCAATCTGCCCAATCGCCCCCAGCCCCACCACGACTACAAAATCGCCGACCCGCACGTTGGCATCACGCACGCCGCTCATGGCGAACTGCGCCGGATCGTAGCAAACGGCGTTTTTCCAGGAGGCACCCTGCGGCATTTTGCGCAGCTTGTAGTTGTTCACCGCGTTAACGATCACCGTTTCCTGCAGCGGTGCGTAGCAGCAGACGCTGTCGCCGATCTGATATTCAGTGACGTCATCACCGCATTCGATAATGTCGCCAACAATCATGTTGCCCAGCTGGAACTTACCGAATTCGATCCCGCGGGCAGAACCCTCGTCACGCGGGGTAAACATCTGCCACTCCGCGTTGAACTCTTCATCGATAAACGGACTGGCGGCGCGGAAATCCACCACTTCGGTACCGTGTTTCGGCGCGCCAAAGCGAGCGCGAATTTTCACTTCATGAACCGCAACCGGACGATCTTCATATTCCACCAGCGCCGCCACACGAGGCGCTGTCGCAACTAATTTTTTCATGACTGACTCCTTGTTAAAATTGGCCGCCTCAGCCCTTCACGCCACCGGCGGTCAAACCACTTTTAATAAAACGTTCAGACAGGGCGTACATGATGACCACCGGAAGCGCCGTCACCAGCGATGCCGCCATCATGCGACCCCAGATATAATCTGGCGTGCTAAAGAGCGTGTTCAGCCCGACCGGCAAGGTGAAATTGCTGGCGCTGGACAGGAAAATGGACGCAAACAGGTAGTCGTTCCACGCCACCATGAAGCAGTAGACAAACACCGATACGAGCCCGGAAATCGCCAGCGGCACGGTGATGCGGAAGATGATTTGCAGGCGGTTCAGGCCGTCCATCATCGCGGCTTCTTCGATTTCGTCCGGGATGGTGTCGAAATAGCTGCGCAGCATGAACACCGCGGTCGGTAACGTTTGGGTCACCATGGTGATAATCAGCGCCAGCTCGGTGTCGTAGATCCCAAGGGCAGTGATGATTTTGAACAACGGCACCACCAGCAATATCCCGGAGAACATGTAGACGGTGTAAAAACTCGCATTGATCGTCGTGCGGCCCTTAAAACGCAGTTTTGACAAGGCGTAGGCCCCCAGCGTGCCGAGAAACACGGCAATCACCGATGAGGTCAACGACACCACCATGCTGTTTTTGAAATAGTCCACAAACGGGAAAATCAGCGGGTTAAAGATGTCGACGTAATGCTGCAGCGTCCACGCCTGCGGCAATATGGTCGGGTTAAGCGATATCGCCTCTTTCGCACTCTTAAATGACGTCATTAGCATCACGAAAAACGGGAACAGCGTGATGACCAGAAACACCGCCAGCCCCAGATAAAAACCAATGCGGCTCAGTACGCGTTTATTTGTTGCCATTGAGGTTTACCCTTTTTCTGGTCAGCAGAATCACCGCGAAGATGATCACGAACAGCACGACGGAAATCGCCGCTGCTTTACCCAAATCATTGAAAGCGAATGCCGTTTTGTAGAGGTAGACGCCCAAAATATCGACCTTGGTCGTCAACAGGTAGACATCCGCAAACATGTAGAACATCCAGATAGTGCGCAGCGTCACCACCGTTGCCAGCACCGGCATAATCGCGGGTAGCGTAACGATTCGAAAACGCTGCCAGGCATTCGCGCCGTCCATTTCCGCCGCTTCATACAGCGACTTATCAATGGTCTGCAAAATCGCCAGGAACGAAATGAACGCGTACGGGAAGTAACGCCAGATGGCGAACAGCACCACCAGTACAAAACTGCTGCCAGGATTGTCGAACCACAGCGGCGCCTGGTCATACAGATGCAGCAGGTCAACGCCCAGATAGTTCACAATGCCGTAGCCGTTGTTGAACATGTATTTCCATGCAAACACCAGCGAAATGGACGGCGTAACGTAGGACAGAATTACCAGTGAACGCGCCGTTTTCCGCATACGGAATTCACGATTAAAGAAGATCGCAACAGCCAGCCCCAGCCCCGTGCTGCCAATCACCACCAGCGCGGTGTACCAGAAGGTCATCCACAGCGAGTGCCAGAAAGCAGCATCCCCGAGAATGCGGATGTAGTTATCGAGCCCGACGAACACCGCATCTATACGCGGGTTCAGCGGCAGACGTAAGAAACTGATTTCAATATTGGAAATCATTGGCCAGGCCACCAGGCCCCCCAGCAAAATCAGGCTGGGGGCCAACAGCAGCATGGCGAAAGGCATATCTGAACGACCAGAAAACAACGTCTTCATAATTTCCTTCCGCAGAGCGCTCCTATCGTTGTGAAATCAGATCAGTCAGTCGCTTCTGGCTGTCACTAAGCGTGTTGCTGAGATCTTGTTTACCTACCGTGACGTTATGCACCATAGAACTGATAATGCCGGACCCGGTTACATCGCCCATGCGGGTGAAGTTTTTGTCGCCCACGGCACCAAACACCTGCACATTTGGGAACTGTGCAATCAGTTCGTAAGGCAGTTGCCCAAACGCTTTAATTACATCGTTGTTTTTCCAGGTATCAGTACCCACCACCAGCTTGTTCACCGGCAGTGCCGCGCCAGGCGACATCATGACCCAGTCGGTTGCGTTTTGAGCCTGTTCCATCCAGGTCACAAACTTTTCAGCCGCCTGAGTTTCATCTTCGGTTTGACCGGTGGTAATCGTCAGCGACGTGACCATGCCGTAAACTGCAGAAGATGTTTCTGTTGGGACGACGAAGCCCAGGTTGGAAGGGTTTCCATCCTGGAAAACCGCCGGCAGGATGTAGGTGGAATAAACCGCCATCGGCGCAGAACCGTTCATGAAGGCATCTTTGATCTCCATGACGTCGTTTGAACCCGGCATGGTGGTCGCGGCCAGGGCTTTATAAAACGCCAGGGCCTTTGCCATTTCAGGGGTATCGATGTCGACGTTCCCTTTGGCATCAAAAACGTTCGCGCCGCCGGAAAGCGCAAACTGGGAGAATGCCTGCTCTGTCATCACGCTTTCCGCGGTGGGCAGCGCAATGCCGTAATGTTTTTTGGCCGGGTCGTTAAGGCTCTGGCTGGCTTTTAGCAGCTGTTCCCAGTTATGCGGCTCCTGGATACCCGCTGCAGCAAGCACATCTTTGTGATACCAGACGCCGGATAGCCAGGCACTGACTGGCACCCCCGTCCAGGCAGAACCATCTTCCGTACGCACAACACGCAAGATGCCGTCATAGAAGGTGTTCTCGCCTACCGCTTTAATGGCTTCACCAATAGCTTTGCGATCCAGCAGCTGTTCCTTGTCCATGACTTTCGCGTAGTCATGACTGACTTCAATTACCTCAGGCAGTGCGCCCGTTCTGGCGAGCGTAATAACCTTGGTGTTGTAGGCATCCTCTTCTACCGGCACCTGTTTCACCGTGATGCCGGGGTTCTCTTTCTCAAATTTTTCGATCAGCTTCGTGATAACCGCCTGACGCTCCTGCTCGACAGATGAGTGCATAAACTCAATGGTGACAGCAGACTTTTTGTCATCCTTGCAGCCTGATAACAGGGCGCACGAAACCAGTGCTGATATCAGCACAATTCTGGGCATTTTCATTTTTAAGGTCCTTTTTAGTTTTCTTTAATCCACAACACCTGCCATGGATATAGGGTCAGCGTTTTATCTGTAATATCTTTTCCGGCAATCAACTCCGTTCCGGATTGAATATCGGACTCCACCGTTTGAATGCCATCGCTGAAATTAAACAGCGCCGTTATTTTTTCGCCACAATCCGCCACGCGAACGATTTTTAATACATGCTCACCTGACGCACTAAAATAAGCTTCACTGTCAGGATGGAATGCTTTTTCCGCCCGACGCAGCGCGATTAACTGGCTTAATGCGCAATAGACCTGAGAGCGCAGGCTATTTTTATCTTCAAGCACGCTATCAATTTGTCCTGCAATGTATTTTTCACGATTTATCGCGCGGTTGTATCCCAGACGTTCAACACCTGCATAATCATTACGCGAGCCGAGAATACTCTGGATATAAACCGCGGGCACGCCGGGGAAACTTAAGAGGACGGCATGCGCCAGAATAAACCGGGCAATCCGATGGCTATCAAGACTGTCACGCGTACTTAATGCATCCAGATAGGTCACATTAATTTCATAAGGACTGCGTGTACCATCCGGGTTATTTTTCCAGTTAACCAACGCCCCATCAGCCTGGAGTTTCTCCACAAGAGAGAGGATTTCCGACTCAGGTAAAATTCCGCGCAACGGATTCAGACCAATCCCATCATGCGAGGCCAGGAAGTTAAACCAGGTGGTTTTCGTCGAAGGCAGCCTCAGCGACGCTGCCCACTGGCTCAGCGTCCGGACGTCCTGACAATGCACCGCATGCAATACCAGCGGCGGCAAAGAGAACTGATAAACCATCTGCGCTTCATTTTCACCGTCACCGAAGTAAGCGACGTTATCTTTATGCGGAACGTTCGTCTCGGTGATAATCACCGTCCCCGGGGCGACAGCTTCAGTGATAGCGCGGAAAAGCTGGATAAGCTGGTGGGTTTGCTCAAGGTGGATGCAGTTTGTTCCGGGTATTTTCCACATGAAGCCCACAGCATCCAGACGAATGTATCGCGCCCCTTCAATCAGGTAATGCAGCAACACGTCCACCATCGCGATCAGCACCTGCGGAGAGGCAAAGTTAAGATCAACCTGCTCCTCGCTGAAGGTGGTCCACAGGTGTCGCACGCTGCCATCATGCAGCGTGAAAGGCGTAAGAAGCGGTAAGGCACGCGGACGCGTCACCGCGGATAAATCTGTTTCAGGATCGACAGAAATAAAGAAATCATCATAGCCAGGCGTTTGCTTCAGATAATTAGAGAACCATTTACTTTTGGCTGACATGTGGTTGCAGACGAAATCGAACATTAAGCTGGTGGACTGTTTTAATTCAGCTACATCTCGCCACGTACCCGTTTCAGGCGCAACCTCATGATAATCAATAACAGAAAATCCGTCGTCCGAAGACCATGGATAAAAAGGCAAAAGATGGACATGAGAAAAAGATTGGGAAAGCCATTTGTTATAAAAACGTGTAAAAACCGGCAGCGCCTTCTCCCCTTTCGCTGAAAACTGATCGGCATAGGTAATCAGAACAACATCTTTTTCATCCCATCCCGTTTTACGCTTCTCTGTAATAACAGAAGCGGCCTTTCCAATATTTTCCATCAGCACCTTAAACTGGGCTTCAGAAAACGTTACACCATAAACAAGATTAATGAGTTCTTTAATTTTTGCCTTCATTTCATTTTCCATGGTAGCGGTCCCACGAAGTGGCAATCTACTCCCATGAAAAATATCTGTCAACGGACCTGGAAGAGGAAAAAGGTGATTGCAAAGCAGCTCAGCGTAATATTGTGAGCTGCCGCAAAGAAAGCACGGGAAAAAGAGAAAATGCGGTTAACCGTCGTCAGTCCCTCTCCCGGAAGGGAAAGGGCTAACGCCAGCGGGGGTTATTGGGATAAGTAGCGGCGAGAAAGCCGTTTTGCCACCTTTTGCAACAGCGGTTCGAGCGCCACGGCCAGCACCATTCTGACCGGCTTGCGGGCAACGGATTTTATTGCCCACCCCGCCACACCTGCCGGTCCGAACCGTAACGCGGTCAGCAGGACCAGTTTACCTGCGATTTTCAGGCCGGGTTTTACCTTCTGACCGGCCTGTTGCCAGTGTTGTTTCATCTCATCTCTCTCTTAAAGCTGACGAAAACGACTTCTCAGCGTAAAGGTATCCGACGTGACATAGCGTTCCATTTCCCGTAGCCGCTTCTCACCGGCGGCGAGTTGCGCATCAACCGCATTGAGAAGATCGCTGCTGGTGGGGGCACCTTCCGCAGCCAGTTCTCCTTCCGGCATCGGGTCAAGGACAAACGACAGGACGATATATGCCACCAGGGTAATAAACGCCAGTCCGAAGAAGATCGATAGCACCGTGACCACGCGCACCAGTTTTACCGGGACATCAAGATAATGAGCCAGCCCGGCACAAACGCCGCGCACCATGCCCTGCTGCGGAATACGCCACAACTTTTTGTTCAGATTCAGTCCAGACATTAACGGTCCCTCCAGTTTGGATGTTCAGCATCCAGGATGGCTTCCAGCGCCTGAATGCGTTCGCGCATTTTGTTCGCCTCATCGGAGAGCTGAACCAGACGCTGTTGTTCACTCTGGGAAAGTTCGCCCCGTGAAGAACGGTTGCTGTAGTGCAGCCATAGCCAAATCGGCAAAACGAACAGCACGAAAATTGTCAGGGGAATGGCCAGAAAAAGCGCGCTCATGTGTACTCCTTGTCTTACGATGCGGCACGCTCAGGTGCCGCAGGAATTATTATTGGTTGTCTTGCTTCATTTTGGCTTTCAGTGCCGCCAGCTGCTCGCTGATTTCATCATCGGCCTTCAGGTCGGCGAACTGTTGATCCAGCGACTTCTGCTTACCGATGCCGTGGCTTTCGGCTTCCGCTTCCATCTGGTCGATACGACGTTCAAACGATTCAAAACGCGCCATCGCTTCATCAAGCTTACCGCTGTCCAGCTGGCGACGCACGTCGCGGGAAGAGCTTGCCGCCTGGTGACGCAGGGTCAGCGCCTGCTGACGCGCGCGGGTTTCGCTCAGCTTGTTTTCAAGCTCACCAATCTCTTTCTTCATACGGGTGAGCGTGTCATCCACCAGCGTCACTTCATGCTCGAGCGTCGCGACCAGCTCTGCCAGCTTCTGTTTTTCGATCAGCGCCGCACGAGCCAGATCCTCTTTATCTTTACGCAGCGCGAGTTCCGCTTTTTCCTGCCATTCGTTCAGCTGAGCGGTAGCTTGTTCAATACGACGCGTAAGCTGTTTTTTCTCCGCCAGCGCACGGGCGGAGGTAGAACGCACTTCAACCAGCGTGTCTTCCATCTCCTGAATCATCAGGCGAACCAGCTTCTGCGGATCTTCCGCCTTCTCAAGCAGTGAGTTGATGTTGGCGTTCACGATGTCGGCAAAACGAGAAAAAATACCCATAATTAAATCCTCATAGTTCTGTTATCGGGCTATGCCCTGCTGTACAGATAATACAAACATCATGCCAACTTTTTATCTTATTGATTTTACTGAGACTGATTGATTTTCATGCAGTAAAGAACTATTCTTGCCTGGTGAATATCGCTAAGGAGTGGTTAATTTCATCATGCCTGGATACAAAGACAATTTACTCGGCGAAGCAAACAGTTTTCTGGAAGTGCTGGAACAAGTTTCTCGCCTGGCGCCGCTCAACAAACCGGTACTGATCATCGGTGAACGCGGAACGGGAAAGGAATTGATAGCTAACCGTCTGCACTATTTATCCGGGCGCTGGGACGGCCCCTTCATTTCCCTTAACTGCGCGGCGCTGAATGAAAACCTGCTCGATACCGAGCTTTTCGGCCATGAAGCGGGCGCGTTTACCGGTGCCCAGAAGCGCCATCCCGGACGCTTTGAGCGCGCCGACGGCGGTACGCTGTTTCTTGATGAGCTGGCCACCGCGCCCATGCTGGTGCAGGAAAAACTGCTGCGCGTGATTGAATACGGCGAGCTGGAGCGCGTCGGCGGTAGCCAGCCGCTGCAGGTCAACGTGCGCCTGGTGTGCGCCACGAACGCCAACCTGCCGGAGATGGTGGCGGAGGAGAAATTCCGTGCCGACCTGCTTGACCGCCTGGCCTTTGACGTCGTTCAGCTTCCTCCGCTGCGCGAGCGCAAAAGCGACATCATGCTGCTGGCAGACCAGTTTGCGATTCAGATGTGCCGCGAGCTCGGACTGCCGCTGTTCCCCGGCTTCAGCGATTATGCACAGGAGACGCTGCTTGCTTACCACTGGCCGGGAAATATCCGCGAACTGAAAAACGTCGTGGAGCGTTCCGTCTATCGCCACGGCAGCAGCGAGACCGAGCTGGACAACATCATTATCGATCCTTTTCAGCGCAGCGTACCGTCTCTGACCGTGCCAACGTCTTCAGGCGATCACCCTACTCTCCCCCTTGATTTACGCCAGTTCCAGCACGACCAGGAGAAACAGCTGCTGGAGCAAAGCCTAAAGATGGCGAAATACAACCAGAAACGGGCGGCTGAACTGCTGGGTCTGACCTACCATCAGTTAAGGGCATTGCTTAAAAAGCATCAAATGCGCTGACAATATCAGCACTTAACCGCAGAGATTTTCACGGAGCATGGTCTGATAGATATTCTTCATAAGGTTTACAGCACTCTGCTGGCATCCTCACCCCGTTACTACCAAACATGCTTAATCACTAACCTGCCTGTAATGAAAATTTAGTAGGTTAACCAGCCATTTATTATCGATTATCATTTCTGCAAAATGACAATCGCAACGGGAGTATGAGCTTGCAGATTTGCATGATGGATTATGGTCGGCTGTCGCCAGATGGGAAAACGCTCAAGCTGGATTGTTACGGTATTGGATCGTTTGACGTACTGTCAGGAATTGAACGGTATATAAACAATCCAAACTGTTCAGATATCGAAAAAGCCGCTATACCGCCGGGTACTTACTGGATTGTTGACCGCCCCGCTGGCAGTTTTGTTAACCAGGTCAGAGCAGAATTTATCGATATGGTACACCTGTACAAAAACCATCACTCTGAATGGTTCGGTTTGTATAGCGCACAAACCATGAGCGATTACGTCTATGTTAATGGGGCGAGACGCGGGAGTTTCAGACTTCATCCTCTCAACACCGATGGTTCTGGTGTGTCGTGGGGCTGTATCACCCTTTACAGAGCGGCCGACTTCCAGATTTTACGGAATACGTTACTCAACCGGAAAAAAGTGATTGTACCCGGCGGTAAAGGATTGATGGCTTACGGACGTATTGATGTTCGTGGTGTACCTGACTTCAGTAAATGTGGTGTGAGATGAAAATCATAATATTCGTTGTTTTACTTATTGCCTGTTTTATCCTCTTACCGGACAGCTGGATTAATGATGTTTTCATGCAACATATCCAGATTTCAGGCGATGGTGAAGAAGCCATGAATAACTATGATTTCACAGCAATTCTGATCAAGTTTGGCCTGTCTGCAATGATAGCGTTTGTACTGATGATGCTTATGAAAGTGCTGAAAAAATGAACCAGGGTGGCAGGTACGCACGTAACAACAAAGTGAGCATTTTTACTCTATGCTATTTAAACTGTGCGTATGCCATTGCCTTACCCGTACTTGATCTGCTCTCAGATCTGGTGATAAACGGCCGCATTTTACCAGCTATTTTTCTTCAGAAAGTATGATCCCAGATCTGATAGCGACAACATGTCTTCCTGTCATTCGCGGCATACATTCACAAGCTTGATGCTATCCGCCGGAGCGAATCCTTCGTTTATAGCGAGTCAGATGCGCCACGAAAATGCTAAGATAGTCCATGAGGTATATTCAAAGTGGATTGCAGGTATGAACGTGCATCTGGTTGTGACGCTGAGTGACCGACTGCAAACGTTACTGCCCCCATTATGCCCTCAGGCTTAAACGACACTGGATAATGTCGTTTAAAATTAGTAGGATAGCCACTTCATATATAATACCTTAAAAATTATGCGTCTGGTTTTATCGTCCTTTTTTGCACTTGGTCTGTTTAGCAGCCTGGCCTTTGCCGCGCCCGGGCAAACGCCGCAGCCTGACATTCGTGACAGCGGCTTCGTCTATTGCGTAAGCGGCCAGGTGGATACCTTCAACCCGCAAAAAGCGGGCAGCGGCCTGATTGTGGATACCCTTGCCGCGCAGCTTTACGATCGTCTGCTTGATGTTGACCCGTACACCTACCGTCTGGTGCCTGAGCTTGCGGAAAGCTGGGAAGTGCTGGATAACGGCGCAACCTACCGTTTTCACCTGCGCGATGACGTCGCGTTTCAACGCACACCGTGGTTTACCCCCACGCGCAAGCTGAACGCAGATGACGTGGTCTTCACCTTCCAGCGTATCTTTAACCGCAGCCATCCGTGGCATAACGTTAACGGCAGCAACTTCCCCTATTTCGACAGCCTGCAGTTTGCCGACACCGTGAAAAGCGTGCGCAAACTGGACAACCGCACGGTTGAATTCACGCTGACGCGCCCGGATGCCTCCTTCCTCTGGCACCTGGCAACCCACTATGCGTCCGTCATGTCGGCCGAATACGCGGCTCAGTTGACGAAAAAGGATCGTCAGGAACTGCTCGATCGCCAGCCGGTTGGCACCGGTCCGTTCCAGCTGGCCGAATATCGCGCCGGTCAATATATTCGTCTGCAGCGCCATGAACACTTCTGGCGCGGTACGCCGCTGATGCCGCAGGTGGTGGTGGATCTCGGCTCTGGCGGAACGGGACGTCTGTCGAAATTGCTCACCGGGGAATGTGACGTCCTTGCCTGGCCCGCGGCCAGCCAGCTCACCATTCTGCGCGACGATCCGCGCCTGCGTCTGACGTTACGCCCGGGGATGAACATCGCGTATCTGGCCTTTAACACAGATAAACCGCCGTTGAATAACCCTGCCGTTCGGCACGCTCTGGCGCTGGCCATTAACAACCAGCGCCTGATGCAGTCGATCTACTACGGCACGGCGGAAACCGCCGCCTCAATTTTACCGCGCGCCTCGTGGGCCTATGACGGTGAAGCTAAAATTACGGAATACAATCCGGCAAAAGCGCGTGAACAGCTGAAAGCGCTGGGGGCAGAAAACCTGACGCTGCAGCTTTGGGTGCCCACCAGTTCCCAGGCGTGGAACCCCAGCCCGCTCAAGACCGCCGAACTGCTGCAAGCAGATATGGCGCAGGTGGGCGTGAAAGTGATCATTGTACCGGTTGAGGGCCGTTTCCAGGAGGCGCGCCTGATGGACATGAATCATGATTTAACCCTGACCGGCTGGGCGACCGACAGTAACGATCCGGACAGCTTCTTCCGGCCGCTACTGAGCTGTGCGGCGATAAACTCGCAGACCAACTACGCCCACTGGTGTAACCGGGAGTTTGACGCCGTGCTGCAAAAAGCGCTGGCTTCCCAGCAGCTGGCCTCACGTATTGACGCCTATGATGAAGCGCAGAAGATCCTCGCCCAGGAACTGCCGGTGCTGCCGCTGGCCTCTTCCCTGCGTCTTCAGGCCTATCGTTATGATATTAAAGGCCTGGTACTGAGCCCGTTCGGCAACGCCTCGTTCGCCGGCGTGTCGCGTGAAAAAGAACAAGAGGTGAAAAAACCATGATTATTTTTACCTTACGTCGGCTCCTTTTGCTGCTGGTGACGCTCTTTTTCCTGAACTTTGTCGGCTTCAGCCTGAGCTATTTCACGCCCCATGCCCCGCTTCAGGGGTCGTCGCTGTGGGATGCCTGGCTCTTCTGGTTTAACGGGCTGCTGCACTGGGATTTCGGCGTGTCCAGCATTAACGGGCAGCTGATTTCCCAGCAGTTGAAAGAGGTGTTCCCGGCCACGATGGAGCTGTGCATTCTGGCCTTCGGCTTTGCCCTGATGGTGGGGATCCCCGTGGGCATGCTCGCCGGGATCTACCGCAATAAATGGCAGGATAAGTTTATCAGCGCCCTCGCCCTGTTCGGCTTCTCCATCCCGGTATTCTGGCTGGCGCTGCTGCTGACGCTCTTCTTCTCGCTGACGATGGGCTGGCTGCCGGTTTCGGGGCGTTTTGACCTGCTCTATACGGTTAAAACGGTGACGGGTTTTGCCATCATTGACGCGTGGCTGTCCGATTCGGTATGGCGCCACGAGATGATCGTCAGCGCCCTGCGCCATATGGTACTGCCGGTGCTGACGCTGGCGGTTGCGCCGACAACCGAAGTGATTCGCCTGATGCGCCTGAGCACCATCGAGGTATTTGACCAGAACTATGTCAAAGCCGCCGCCACGCGCGGGTTGTCACGTCTGACCATACTGCGCCGCAACGTCCTGCACAACGCGCTACCGCCGGTTATTCCGCGTCTGGGATTACAGTTTTCCACCATGCTGACGCTGGCCATGATCACCGAGATGGTCTTTAGCTGGCCAGGCCTTGGGCGATGGCTGATTAACGCCATCCGCCAGCAGGACTACGCCGCTATTTCTGCGGGTGTGATGGTGATTGGTTCGCTGGTGATTATTGTCAACGTGTTGTCCGATATTCTGGGTGCTATGGCTAACCCATTGAAGCATAAGGAATGGTATGCCTTACGATAGCGTATACAGTGAAAAGCGCACGCCCGGCGTGCTGCGTACCGTGTGGCGTAAATTCTATGGTGACACCACGGCGATGATCGGCCTTTATGGCTGTGCCGGTCTGGTGTTGCTGTGCGTCTTTGGCGCGTGGTTTGCACCGTACGGCATTGACCAGCAGTTCCTTGGCTATCAGCTTCTGCCACCGTCCTGGTCGCGCTACGGTGAAGTCTCTTTCTTCCTGGGAACGGACGACCTCGGACGTGACGTGTTGAGCCGCCTGCTGAGCGGTGCAGCCCCGACGGTTGGCGGCGCATTTGTGGTGACGCTCGCGGCAACGATCTGCGGGCTGGCGCTCGGTATTTTTGCAGGATCCACGCATGGCCTGCGCTCGGCGGTGCTTAACCACATTCTGGATACGTTACTGTCGATTCCGTCCCTGCTGCTGGCGATCATTGTGGTTGCCTTTGCCGGTCCGCATCTGTCGCATGCCATGTTCGCCGTCTGGCTGGCTATCCTGCCCCGCATCGTGCGCTCGGTTTACAGCATGGTGCATGATGAACTGGAAAAAGAGTATGTCGTCGCAGCCCGTCTGGACGGTGCGACGACCTTCAACATTCTGTGGTTTGCCGTGCTGCCTAACATCGCCGCCGGACTGGTCACTGAGATCACCCGCGCCCTGTCGATGGCGATCCTGGACATCGCGGCGCTCGGCTTCCTCGACCTCGGCGCGCAGCTGCCGTCGCCCGAATGGGGTGCGATGCTCGGTGACGCGCTGGAGTTAATTTACGTGGCACCGTGGACGGTTATGCTGCCGGGTGCGGCCATTATGGTGAGCGTGCTGCTCATCAACCTGCTGGGCGACGGTATTCGCCGTGCGATTAATGCGGGGGTGCAATAATGCCGCTTCTTGATATTCGCAACCTCACCATTGAATTCAAAACCGGTGAAGGCTGGGTTAAAGCCGTCGATCGCATCAGCATCACCCTCGCGGAGGGTGAAATTCGCGGGCTGGTGGGTGAATCCGGCTCAGGCAAAAGCCTGATCGCCAAAGCCATCTGTGGCGTGGCGAAAGACAACTGGCGCGTGACGGCAGACCGTATGCGTTTTGATGATATCGATCTGCTGCGCCTCTCCCCCCGCGAGCGGCGTAAGCTGGTCGGGCATAACGTCTCGATGATTTTCCAGGAGCCGCAGTCCTGTCTCGACCCGTCCGAACGCGTGGGCAAACAGCTGATGCAGAACATCCCCGGCTGGACCTATAAAGGCCGCTGGTGGCAGCGCGTTGGCTGGCGCAAGCGTCGCGCCATCGAGCTTTTACACCGCGTCGGGATCAAAGATCACAAAGATGCGATGCGCAGCTTCCCTTATGAGCTGACCGACGGCGAATGTCAGAAAGTAATGATTGCCATCGCGCTGGCCAATCAGCCGCGTTTGCTGATTGCGGATGAGCCCACCAACGCGATGGAACCCACCACGCAGGCGCAAATCTTCCGCCTGCTGTCGCGTCTCAACCAGAATAACAACACCACCATTTTGCTGATCAGCCATGACCTGCAAATGCTCAGCAAATGGGCGGATAAAATTGACGTGATGTACTGCGGGCAAACGGTCGAAACCGCGCCGAGTGAAGACCTGATCACCGCGCCGCATCATCCGTATACGCAGGCGCTTATCCGTGCGATTCCGGATTTTGGCAGCGCGATGCCGCATAAAAGCCGCCTGAATACCCTGCCGGGGGCGATTCCGCTGCTGGAATCCCTGCCGATAGGCTGTCGTCTGGGGCCGCGGTGTCCCTATGCTCAGCGTAAATGTATCGAGACGCCACGCCTGACCGGGGCGAAAAATCATCTTTACGCCTGTCATTTCCCGCTGAACATGGAGAGAGAGTGAAATGGTCGAAACCTTACTGGAAGTCCGCAACCTGAGTAAGACCTTTCGCTACCGCACGGGGCTGTTTCATCGCCAAACTGTCGACGCGGTGAAGCCGCTGAGCTTTACGCTGCGTGAAAAACAGACGCTGGCGATCATTGGCGAAAACGGTTCCGGGAAATCCACCCTGGCGAAAATGCTCGCCGGCATGGTTGAACCGACCGCAGGCGAAGTGTTAATTGACGATCATCCTCTGACGTTCGGGGATTACTCTTTCCGCAGCCAGCGCATCCGCATGATCTTCCAGGATCCGTCTACCTCGCTTAATCCACGCCAGCGCATTTCGCAGATCCTCGATTTTCCGCTGCGTCTGAACACCGACCTGGAGCCAGAGGCGCGCCGTAAGCGCGTATTTGAAACTCTGCGCATGGTTGGGCTGTTACCGGATCACGAAAGCTACTACCCGCATATGCTGGCCCCCGGCCAGAAACAGCGTCTGGGTCTGGCGCGTGCGTTGATATTGCGGCCAAAAGTGATCATTGCTGATGAAGCGCTTGCCTCGCTGGATATGTCGATGCGCTCTCAGCTGATTAACCTGATGCTGGAATTGCAGGAAAAACAGGGTATCTCGTATATCTATGTCACCCAACATCTGGGAATGATGAAGCACATCAGCGATCAGGTGATGGTCATGCACCAGGGAGAGGTTGTCGAGCGCGGCAGCACGGCGGATGTGATGGCCTCCCCGCTTCATGAGCTGACAAAACGACTGATAGCCGGTCATTTCGGTGAAGCATTAACCGCCGATGCATGGCGCAAAGACCGGTAAACAAACGTTGCACCGCTCAATAAGGATTAAATAGCCTTTACACGCTATTTAATCCTTTTAATTTTCGTCTCCATCCCTGCTCCATCTTTTAAGCAATATCATTCAACAGTTCTTCTCCAGAATATCCGGACATTACGGAGGAGAAGAAATGAATACCGCCACTTATGCTCTAAAATACACAGAGTATCTCATCAGAAAATGCCGTTCATTCTTAATGACGGACCTGCACTTTCATACTGTGAGGCTCAAGAAAACATCCGGGACAAAACCTGATATTCAATCACCCACGACGTTGAGTGAAAAAATATGTCATCGTCTGGTCTATGACCATAATAACCTCTACACGATGCTTGCCGATAAACTCGCCGTTCGGGCATACGTTTCCTCCAGAACAACGTGCGTGAAAACGGTGCCATTAATTGGCGTTTATACCAGGGCGTCGCAGATTGATTTTTCCGTGCTCCCTGACAAATTCGTCCTTAAGTGCAACCATGATAGTGGCAGCACAATAATATGTACGAACAAAGCGCAATTTAACGACAAGAAAGCGCGTAAAAAACTGAGCCTCGCGTTAAAGAAAAATTTGTACTACACCACGCGTGAGTGGCAGTACAAAAACATTACGCCGAGTATACTTTGCGAGCCATTCGTCGATCTCTTCGATGATGCTGACAGGAATACGACGCCCGAAATGCTGAGGATCCATTGCTTTCATGGCGTCGCCCACTATGTTGAAGCGGATTTTACGGATGATAACGGCAACGGTTTTATCAACGTTTACGACAGGCACTGGAACTTACAACCCTTCCAGATGGAGTATCCGAATACTTCAGTAAATCCAGACGAACCGGTCTTGTTCCGACAAGCGTTGCTGGCATCCCAGGAGCTGGCGGATGGCATTGACTACTGCCGCGTTGACCTCATGCTAAAAAAAGAAGACATCTATTTCAGTGAAATAACCTTAAGCCCGAGACGCGGTAAACTGACGATTACCCCGCAGGAATGGGATGCTAAGTTAGGAAAAATATGGCATTTATCGCCGGCAGGTGCATTTGACCTGCCGCTGAAACTCACGAGTCGGGCCAGGTAAGTTTAAATATCGAGTGGTTTTGCGTCGATAAGGTATAGGTAACATCGCCACCATGCGCCAGCATGATGGCTTTTACCACCGACAAGCCCAAACCACAGCCTTCCGGGTTCAACTGCCTGGCGCCATTATCGCGCTGAAACGGCTGAAATAAGAAATCATGAAACTCCCTGGGGATGCCCGGCCCCCCGTCCTGAATAAGGATATAATTGCCTTTATCAGAAACGCCATTTTTCACGATGAGTTTGCGCGAGGTAGAATAGTGTAAGGCATTGTCAAATAAAACGGTCAGACACTGATTGATGCGTAACGGATCGAATACGCATTGCTGATCCCTCAGTTCTGTATTGACGGTAAATGCCTTACGGCTGAACTCGGGCATGAAGGTATCGAGCGCGTCCTGTATTGTCCCTTTTAAATCCGTTCTCGACTGGTATAGCGTATATCCCGCCCCGCCATCCGAACTGACAACCCGGAGATCTTCAATCAGGCGGGTTAACCCTTCCGTCTGTTTGAGAAGATTATTAAACAGCACCGGGTCCGGGGTAAAAACACCATCAACCAACCCCTGAAGCCTTCCGCGTAAGATCGTGACCGGGGTTCTCAGCTCATGCGCAATAGCCGCATTCCAGGATTTCCTCTGAATATCCAGCGTCTGTAATTTTTCCGCCATTTCATTGAAATCCGTCACAAGGTGATTGATCTCACCCAGCCGGGAACTGGCACAGAATGCCCGGGCATCCAGATCGCCCTGAGAAATCTTTTTCAGGCTGGACGCGACCGCGTTTAGCGGGGTGAGTATTCGCGATGACAGTTTGACCGTGAAAAAGAGGGCAATAATCATACTGATCGTAGTCGCGGTCCCAATCCATGCCCAGTCCCACATCGTCATCTGTTCATCATCGCCCGCAGCAGGGCCGCCCGGGAGGTGATCCAGAATAAAGGAGTAAAAAAACCAGGAGCCCAGGATGGCGATGGCAATTATCGTAAACGTCAGCAACAGCATATACGTTAAGATCTGACGACTCAGGACAGACTCTTTATTCATTTCTTTTCCCCAAGCCGGTAGCCCATGCCTCTGATGCTCTCGGGAACACCGTAAAGACCGGCAAGCTCCAGTTTTTTACGCAACTTGCTCATATGGCTATCGACCGTTCTGTCGAGCGTATCGCCTTCCGGCAGACACGCGTTGAGTAACTCTTCACGGGAACAGACCTTTCGCGGATAACGCACCAGCCAGGTAAGTAATTTAAATTCGGTTGTCGTTAATACCGGGGAGATAACCTCTTCGCCCACGGTAACTTCCACGTAGAAATCATCCGGATAGACCGTAATAAATGGCGTTCTGAGCGGCAGGGAACCCGCCTGCTGAAGCGCAGGTTTTGTCCTGCGCAGCACCGCCTCAACCCGTGCGACAACCTCAGAGGGGTTAAAGGGTTTGATTACGTAATCATCCGCCCCGAGCCTCAGACCCATAAGCTTATCGACGTCCTGATCGAGAGCGGAAACCATAATGACGGGGACTGCACTTTCGTGGCGAAGCGTAGTAAGCACGCTCCAGCCGTCACACACGGGCAGGTGAATGTCCAGCAAGATGAGATCCGGTTTATGGAGGCGATTAAGCGTTATCGCCTGCTCGCCCTGCCTTGCCCTCAGCGTTTTCATTCCCGAACGCTCTAAGTAGCTCATCAGTATATCGGCGATTTCGTCTTCATCTTCAACAACAAGGATCAGCGTATTTTTGTTCATATTATCTCCGCGGGTGAAATCCCTTTAAGCACGCTATCAGATATCTTTAGCACAATAAGACACAGCCTCCGGGAAAAAGTGCCGTAGTTACGAAAATTTCCCGGTTGATTTAAATGCCCGGTTATTTCTCCACACAGCCTACACATTCAGTCAATAAAGACTCGACAATGTCCGTTCAAAATCGCTATTGAGGCATAACGCGTTGTGCATTGCGCGCTGCAAATTACCACTGTTTCTTAAAGATTTTATGAAGTTGGCTGAAATAATGAACATGGAACTTTCAAAATATTTCTCTCCTAAAAAACTGGGCATATATTCCCTGTTTCTGCTGCTATCGTGGGGATTACTTTATACCTGGCTGGTGCTGGTACACAGAGTGGATGAAAAAGTCGCCTCGACGCTGCTCTCTTCCCCTATTATCTATGGCTGCATCGCGTTGTCGGTGGTCTCACTGATCATCCAAAATAAAGCTGGTGCGCTAACTGAGCTATTTGTCGTCGCCTTCTGGCTGATGGTGATTTTTGTTTATCTCATTATTACGTTCACCGTGCTGTTAAACGCGATGCCCGATATCGAGGATCTGGTCTTTTATTACGAGTGTTATTTGGTCATTTTTTTTGGCGGATCACCGCTGTACCTCATTATGAGAATGATTTGAGCCCTTGATCCACACGGCCTCCATAAACCGCCCACTTCCGCTAAACAGGTGCGCGGTAGAGTCTCTACCTCACTCTTTTGCACAAAAATAACTCAATGCCTCATTTTTTTATCGAACGTCCCATTTTCGCCTGGGTAGTGGCGCTGTTTATCGTCCTGACGGGTCTCCTGTCTATTCCTCGTTTGCCGGTTGCGCAGTATCCGGCGGTGGCGCCGCCAGGCATCATCATTTCCGTCAGTTACCCGGGGGCCAGCCCCGATATCATGAATACGTCGGTGGTGTCGTTAATCGAGCGAGAAATCTCTGGAGTCGATAACTTGCTCTATTTCGAATCATCCAGTGACACAACCGGCTCGGCATCGATTACCGTCACGTTTAAACCCGGCACGGACATCAAGCTGGCACAGATGGATCTACAGAATCAGATTAAGATCGTCGAGCCTCGTCTTCCTCAGGCGGTAAGACAAAATGGCATTAACGTAGAGGCCGCTAATTCTGGATTTTTAATGATGGTGGGACTGAAGTCCACCAACGGTCAATTAGAGGAAGCCGACTTAAGCGACTATTTTGCCCGAAGCGTTAGTGACGAGCTTCGTCGCGTGCCCGGCGTAGGGAAAGTCCAGCTGTTTGGCGGCGAAAAAGCGCTGCGTATCTGGCTGGATCCAATGAAGCTCCACAGCTACGGCCTTTCGGTGAGCGATGTGCTTACTGCTGTTGGCCAGCAAAATGCCCTGGTTTCGCCCGGCAAAACGGGAGATGAGCCCGCATCTGAAGGACAAGGGGTAACGTATCCCATCACCGTAAAGGGACAGCTCTCCTCGGTCGAGGCGTTCAGGAATATCACCCTGAAGTCTGACGCATCCGGCGCCCGCATGAAATTATCCGACATTGCGCGGATTGAATCCGGCCTGCAAAGCTACGCTTTTGGTATCCGTGAAAATGGCGTGCCCTCGACGGCGGCGGCAATCCAGCTGTCGCCAGGCGCCAACGCAATGAGTACGGCTTCAGGCGTGCGTGCGCGCATCGACGAGCTTTCCCGGGTGTTACCCGACGGAATGGTGTTTACGGTTCCTTTCGATACCGCGCCGTTTGTGAAACTTTCTATCGTGAAGGTTGTTCAGACATTTGTGGAAGCGATGGTCCTCGTCTTCCTGGTTATGCTGCTGTTTCTGCACAAGATACGCTGTACGCTTATCCCGGCGATTGTTGCTCCCGTCGCACTTCTTGGCACCTTCACGGTGATGTTATTGAGCGGATACTCCATCAATATTCTGACGATGTTCGGCATGGTGCTGGCGATAGGGATTATCGTTGATGATGCCATTGTGGTTGTGGAGAACGTTGAACGACTGATGGAGGAAAAAAGTCTGTCCCCACGGGACGCTACCCGGCAAGCCATGCAGGAGATCACCCCGGCGATTATCGGGATCACGCTGGTGCTCACCGCCGTCTTTATCCCCATGGGGTTTGCTGAAGGATCAGTCGGGATTATCTACCGGCAATTTTGTATTTCCATGGCAGTCTCCATACTGTTGTCCGCGTTTCTTGCCCTGACGCTGACGCCTGCCCTGTGCGCTACGCTACTCAAGCCGCATCAGGGAGAAAAGAGCGGAGGTGGGCGGTTCGCGGCAGGGTTTAATGCGCGCTTTCATAGGCTTACCACCTGTTACGAAGCCGGGCTGGGTGCCGTTCTGAAGCGAACCGGGCGTATGCTGCTCCTGTACGTTGCGCTTTGTGCTGCGCTGTTTTTGGGTTTGTCTTCGTTACCGTCGTCCTTTCTGCCGGACGAAGATCAGGGCTACTTTATGTCTTCAATCCAGCTGCCTTCAGATGCCACGATGCAGCGCACCCTTAACGTGGTTAAAAAGTTTGAAGAGGAAATTGCGGCCCGGCCGGATATTGAAAGCAACATTATGATCCTGGGGTTTGGGTTTTCGGGTTCCGGGCCAAATTCGGCGATGGCCTTTACCACCCTGAAAGACTGGAAAAATCGACGGGGCTCGACGGCCCAGGATGAAGCCGACCATATACAGGCCAGCATGACGAACGTCTCTGATGCCGTCACGATGAGCCTGCTTCCGCCAGCCATTTCAGATATGGGCACCTCCTCAGGCTTCACCTGGTACGTGCAGGACAGAGCAGGACTGGGCTACGAGGCGTTAAAGCGCGCTGCCGACGCGCTGGTCCTGCAAGCCAATCAGCGTCCTGAACTGAGTGACGTCTATATAGACGGTCTGCCGGAAGGAACCAGCCTTGCGCTCCAGGTTGACCGGGAAAAAGCGGAAGCGATGGCCGTCTCATTTGATGAAATCAACCAGACGCTCTCCGTCACCCTGGGCTCAAATTACGTCAATGACTATACGAACAACGGCCGCGTTCAACAGGTGATTATTCAGGCCGATGCGCCCTACCGAATGCAGCCTGAGCAGATACTGAAACTATCAGTGAAAAACCGGATGGGTGAGATGGTGCCGTTATCAACGTTCGTGACGATCTCCTGGAACGTTGCGCCGCAGCAGTTGACGCGCTATCAGGGTTATTCTGCTCTTCGCATTACCGGAAATACGGCGTCAGGAGTATCCAGCGGCACCGCAATGAAGGTTATGGAGAGTTTGTCCAGAGAGTTACCTCAGGGCATGGCGGGCGAGTGGGCCGGGAGTGCATTGCAGGAGAGAAAATCGGAATCTCAGCTTCCGGGCCTTATTGTCCTGTCGATACTGGTCGTGTTTATGGTGCTCGCCGCCCTGTATGAGAGCTGGTCTGTTCCTTTTGCGGTCATGCTGGTCGTTCCGTTGGGTCTTATCGGCGCGGTGATAGCGGTGTTTGTTGCCGGCATGACGAATGATGTTTTCTTTAAGGTCGGCCTGATTACGCTTATCGGCCTGTCGGCCAAGAACGCCATTCTGATTGTTGAATTTGCCAGGCAGCTCCATCGCCAGGGGCAGCCCCTGCTGGCGGCAACCATTCATGCCGCCAGCCAGCGCCTGCGTCCGATTCTGATGACATCGTTAGCCTTCAGCTTAGGGGTTGTTCCGTTGATGCTGGCCAGGGGGGCGAGCGACAGTACGCAGCATGCCATCGGTACCGGCGTATTTGGCGGCATGATTAGCGGTACGCTTCTCGCGATCTTCTTCGTACCGGTTTTCTTTATCGTCATTGCGCGTTTCGTCGACAACATCAGGAAAGCGTGAATACCCTGGTGGAATCACGCTGCCTCTCTGGTTGGATGAGGCGAAGCTGTTGCCGGGTGATATACTGGACGAATGCTGAAATTTTGAGCCCCCGCGAGTCCGCGGTGCATTCTTCGGGGCAGGCGTCTTCGGAGAAGTGCGAGAAATATCGTGACACAAGGGGCTGTGAGTGGGCTATAATTTCGAGCTAATTTCGAATGATTTTGAAATACTGCCTGTAACGCTATGAATTACAAGGCAAAATTAGCAATGAATATAAGGATTAAAGCTATGGGTTTTCTTTCCGGTAAGCGCATTCTGGTGACTGGCGTTGCCAGCAAACTGTCCATCGCATACGGCATCGCACAGGCAATGCATCGCGAAGGCGCTGAGCTGGCGTTCACCTACCAGAACGACAAGCTGAAAGGCCGTGTTGAAGAGTTTGCCGCGCAGCTGGGTTCCAGCATTGTTCTGGAATGTGACGTTGCACAAGACGAAAGCATCGACGGCATGTTTGCTGAACTGGCAAAAGCATGGCCTAAATTCGACGGTTTCGTTCACTCCATCGGCTTCGCTCCTGGCGACCAGCTGGACGGCGACTACGTGAACGCGGTTACCCGTGATGGCTTCAAAATCGCGCACGACATCAGCTCCTACAGCTTCGTTGCGATGGCGAAATCCTGCCGCGCGATGCTGAACCCGGGCGCAGCCCTGCTGACCCTGTCCTACCTGGGCGCTGAACGTGCTATCCCTAACTACAACGTTATGGGTCTGGCTAAAGCGTCTCTGGAAGCGAACGTACGCTACATGGCGAACGCAATGGGTCCTGAAGGCGTGCGCGTTAACGCCATCTCTGCAGGTCCTATCCGCACCCTGGCCGCTTCCGGTATTAAAGATTTCCGTAAAATGCTGGCACACTGCGAAGCGGTTACCCCGATTCGTCGTACCGTTACCATTGAAGATGTGGGTAACTCTGCAGCATTCCTGTGCTCTGACCTTTCCGCGGGTATCTCCGGCGAAGTGGTTCACGTTGACGGCGGCTTCAACATCGCTGCAATGAACGAGCTGGAAATTAAATAAGCTGTGACTCTCTTCCCGCCCGGGAAGAGAGTATTTCCCCCCGCGTCACCCCTTCGTTATTCCGTTCTGCTATTTGTTATCACCTAACAATATTTTTCCCTTTATCTGCCTTACGCCAGGATATTGATCGCCATTTTGAGATCAAGGAACGCACATGGAACAACGCCGTTTTTCCGGCAAAGGCCACTGGTATCACGAAACCCAGTCAAACCACGCGCAGACGGATGTTCTGCCCTTGGTGCCCGAAGCCGCTAACGTCGACGATCGTTTTTTGCTCGATTTAGCCTTGCCTGATGAGATTGTCGCCGCCTGTTCTGGCTGGCTTACCCCTGCCAGAGCCTTATGCCACCAGCTGTTTCCGCTCTCGATCCCCGTGAACCGCCTGCATACGCTCAGCGCTTACGATCGGCTCAGTACCGCGCTAACGGTCGCACAGGCCTGTGGCGTTCAGCGGCTCTGTAACCATTACGCCGCCCTCCTCGCCCCGCTTCCCGGCCCGGACTCCTCGCGCGAAAGCAACCGCCGCCTGGCACAGATCACCCAGTATGCCCGCCAGCTCGCCAGCTCTCCTGATGTCATTGATGATAAAGCGCAGAACCAGCTTGATGAGGTGGGTCTGTCCACGTACGACATCGTGGTGATTAACCAGATTATCGGGTTTATCGGTTTTCAGGCGCGCGTGGTCGCGATTTTTCAGGCGCTGTTGGGACACCCTGTTCGCTGGTTGCCAGGCCATCATATTCAGCCGCACACGCTTCCCGCGAGCCACGATGCATGGGTGCCGCTTTTGCCCGTCGTGGAGCTGCGCTATGCGAGTGCGCATCAGCTTGAGTCGCTGTCTCGCTGGCAGGCCGAACCCGCGCTGGAGGCGCTGACGCCGGTGCTTTGCCATGAGCCGTCGCTGCTCGACCTGACCGGAGAGATCCTGTTAAACAGCCGCGCAGAGATCCCGCAGACGTCACCCGCACTTTCGGCGGCGGTCGAACTGCTGACCCGCTCTCCGGACCGCTTCAGCGCCGCGCAGTTTACCCCGCTCACGGATCAAGGACTCCAGGGCGAATATGCCATCACGCTGCTTACCCAAAGTGCGTTTGATGGCTGGCTCAATCGTCTGAAAGTAGCGTTTGGTAAAGAGGAATAACCACACTCATTACCCAAAGACCGCTTGCTGAGACAGTGAGAATCGCGTAAAACTGTCAGCCGCTCAATGGCTACGAAAATAGAACATTATGTTTCAGGACAACCCGCTGCTAGCGCAGCTTAAACAGCAACTGCATTCCCAGACGCCGCGTGCAGAAGGGGTCGTAAAAGCCACGGAAAAGGGCTTTGGCTTCCTTGAAGTTGACGCGCAGAAAAGCTACTTCATTCCGCCACCGCAGATGAAGAAAGTGATGCATGGCGATCGCGTCATGGCCGTCATTCATACCGAGAAGGATCGCGAGTCCGCTGAACCAGAAGAACTGATCGAACCGTTCCTGACCCGTTTTGTGGGTAAGGTGCAGAGAAAAGACGATCGGCTTTCTATCGTGCCGGATCATCCCCTGCTGAAAGATGCCATTCCCTGCCGCGCCGCCCGTGGCGTTGAGCATGATTTTAAAGAAGGTGACTGGGCCGTAGCAGAAATGCGCCGTCATCCTCTGAAAGGCGATCGCGGTTTTTATGCTGAGTTGACTCAATTCATCACCTTTGGCGCCGACCATTTCGTGCCATGGTGGGTCACGCTGGCACGCCACAATCTTGAAAAAGAAGCGCCGAACGGCGTAGCGACCGAGATGCAGGACGAAGGTCTGACGCGTCGCGATCTCACCGCGCTGGAGTTTGTCACCATCGACAGCGCCAGCACCGAAGATATGGACGATGCGCTCTACGCTGAAGAGAGCGACGATGGCAAACTGCACCTGACCGTTGCCATTGCCGATCCCACCGCCTGGATTGCCGAAGGTAGCAAGCTGGATGACGCGGCGAAAATCCGCGCCTTCACAAACTACCTGCCGGGCTTCAACATTCCGATGCTGCCGCGCGAATTGTCAGACGATCTTTGCTCGCTGCGTCCAAATGAAGTGCGCCCGGTCCTTGCCTGCCGCATGACCATTGCTGCGGATGGCGCGATTGAAGACGATATCGAGTTCTTTGCTGCCACTATCGAATCGAAAGCCAAGCTGGCCTACGATAACGTTTCCGACTGGCTTGAAAATACCGGTAGCTGGAAACCTGAATCAGACGCCATTGCCGCGCAGATCCGTCGGCTGCATCGCATCTGTCTCAACCGCAGCGAGTGGCGTCAAACCCATGCGCTGGTGTTCAAAGATCGCCCGGATTATCGCTTTGTTCTGGGTGAGAAAGGCGAAGTGCTGGATATCGTGGCCGAACCGCGACGCATTGCGAACCGCATTGTTGAAGAAGCGATGATTTCCGCCAACATCTGCGCCGCACGCGTGTTGCGCGACAAGCTGGGCTTTGGCATTTACAACGTCCACACCGGGTTTGATCCGGCGAACACCGAAGCGCTGGCGGCCCTGCTGAAGAATCACGATGTGCATGTTGATCCGGAAGAAGTGCTGACCCTGCCAGGCTTCTGCAAGCTTCGCCGCGAACTGGACGCGCAGCCGTCGGGCTTCCTGGACAGCCGCATTCGTCGCTTCCAGTCATTCGCGGAAATCAGTACCGAGCCGGGCCCGCACTTTGGTCTTGGCCTCGAAGCATACGCCACCTGGACATCGCCAATCCGTAAGTATGGCGATATGGTTAACCACCGTCTGCTGAAAGCGATTATCAAAGGCGAAACCGTTGCTCGTCCTCAGGAGGACACCACGCTGCAGATGGCCGATCGCCGCCGTCTGAATCGCATGGCGGAACGTGACGTTGGAGACTGGCTGTACGCACGCTTCCTGCAGGATAAAGCCGGGACGGATACCCGTTTCGCCGCAGAGATCATCGACATCAGCCGCGGGGGGATGCGCGTCCGCCTGGTCGATAACGGTGCTGTCGCGTTTATTCCTGCGCCGTTCCTGCATGCGGTTCGTGACGAAATGGTCTGTAGTCAGGAAAACGGTACCGTGCAAATTAAAGGTGAAACAGTTTACAAGGTCACCGACGTGATTGACGTTACTATCGCCGAAGTTCGCATGGAAACCCGCAGTATTATCGCGCGTCCTGTCGCCTGATAACCGGTTCAATTGTCGGTCCTTTCCTTCGGGGAAAGGCCGGCAATTTTTCTGTTTATCCCCGCCACAAAATCATTATTTTTCCTTACTATTTTCAGTCTCCCTTCGCCCAAATTCGCCATAATTATCTACAGTAAAAGAGTGTTGTTATATTCGGTTACGTGAATTTTTATACGCTCAGTATCCTTTTTAGCCTGACTCGTTTTATTATAAGAAATTAGGGAAAAACAATAAGTTCACTTCGGTTTTGCCGCTGTTCCTCAACGGAAAAGTCGACTGCAAATGAATAATTTGTGCGCTAATGAAAGCTGCGGGAGAAAACATGATGGACGATCTGGAGCCGAATTTGCTGTTTCGCTACATGGGGACTCACAGCCCGTGGTGGCGCTTGTCAGCTGACAGCAACGCTCTGCACCTTTCCACCAGCGAAAATGCCGATGTCACGCAGGTCGTGGCGCTGGACGATGAACAGGCCGATCTCATCCGTCATTTAACCGTTATTACCTCCAGTATTTCAATGTCGCTCTCCCTCTACGGGGAAGATGTTCCGGTTCATCTTGTGGGCCGTAAAATTACCCGTAACGAGTGGGCCGGAACCGCTTCTGCCTGGAACGATACCCCCTCCGTGGCACGCGATCTGGCTCAGGGGCTCTCTTTCGCGGAACAGGTTGTCTCAGAGGCTAACTCCGTCATTGTTATTCTCGATCGGCACGGCAATATCCAGCGTTTTAATCGGCTTAGCGAAGAGTACACCGGCCTGAAAGAACATGAAGTCATTGGCCAGAACGTCTTTAAGCTGTTTATGAGCCGCAGCGAAGCGGCAGCTTCAAAGCGCAATATTACCGGTTTTTTTCGCAACGGCAGCTCATACGAAGTCGAACGCTGGATCAAAACGCGTAAAGGGCAACGGCTGTTTCTGTTCAGAAACAAATTCGTACACAGCGGCAGCGGTAAAAATGAAATTTTCCTTATCTGTTCCGGTACCGATATTACCGAGGAGCGCCGCGCTCAGGAGCGGCTGCGCGTGCTGGCCAATACCGATACCATCACCGGCTTGCCAAACCGTAATGCGATCCACGACCTGATTTCTGACGCCATCGCCAACCGCGGGGACACGCAGGTGGGCGTGGTGTATCTCGATCTGGATAATTTTAAAAAGGTCAACGACGCTTACGGGCATATGTTTGGCGATCAGCTGTTACAGGCCGTTGCCCTCGCCATTTTGAGCTGTCTGGATGAGGAACAGGTGCTGGCGCGACTTGGCGGTGATGAGTTTATCGTCATGGCCACCAATACCTCTCAGGGCTCTCTGGAGGCGATGGCATCGCGCATTTTAACCCGTCTGCGCCAGCCGTTCCGAATCGGGCTGATTGAGATTTATACCGGCTGCTCCCTGGGCATCGCCCTCGCCCCTCAGCATGGCAACGACCGGGAAAGCGTCATTCGTAACGCCGATACCGCCATGTACACCGCCAAAGAGAACGGCCGGGGCAAGTTCTGCGTCTTCTCGCCCGAGATGAACCAGCGCGTGTTTGAGTATCTCTGGCTGGATACCAACCTGCGTAAGGCGCTGGATAACGATCAGCTCCTGATTCACTACCAGCCGAAAATCACCTGGCGCGGGGAAGTCAGAAGCCTTGAAGCGCTGGTCCGCTGGCAATCACCAGAACGGGGTTTGATCCCGCCGCTGGAGTTTATCTCTTATGCCGAGGAGTCGGGGTTGATTGTGCCGCTGGGCCGCTGGGTGATGCTCGATGTGGTTCGCCAGGTGGCGAAATGGCGTGATAAGGGCATAAACCTGCGCGTGGCGGTGAACGTCTCTGCACGCCAGCTGGCCGACCAGACTATTTTCAGTGACTTAAAGCAGGCGCTGAAGGATCTGAATTTTGAATACTGCCCTGTCGATGTCGAATTAACCGAAAGCTGTCTTATCGAGAACGAAGAGCTGGCGCTGTCCGTGATCCAGCAGTTCAGCCGACTCGGGGCGCAAATTCATCTGGATGATTTTGGCACCGGCTACTCTTCCCTTTCTCAACTGGCCCGCTTCCCTATCGATGCCATTAAACTCGATCAATCGTTTGTCAGGGATATTCATAAGCAGTCCATCTCCCAGTCTCTGGTGCGCGCTATCGTCGCGGTGGCGCAGGCGTTAAATCTGCAGGTGATTGCCGAAGGTGTGGAAAGCGCAAAAGAAGACGCCTTTCTCACCAAGAACGGCGTCAACGAACGGCAGGGTTTTCTGTTTGCTAAGCCGATGCCCGCTGCCGCATTCGAGCGATGGCTAAAACGATATCAAGCGCGAAATCAACGTTAACTGGCTTTACGCAACCCCGCCGCGTGATGGCGGTTTTGCAGCGTGACCAGACGCTCCATGTAGGCGATATCTTTCGGCTCAAGGCAGAAAGCGGCGTCAACCCAGTCTTCCGTAATATCCATCAGTTCACTGCGGGGCAATTGCAGAACGCGCGTACGGGCGCGCAGCATCGCCCTTACGCCATTCAGTTTTGGCCGCAGCGTATCGATGAAGGTTCGGGTGGAGACATAGCTTTGTCCGGGTTCAAACAGGACATCCACCAGCCCGTGCTGTTCATACCATTCAGCCGTATGGGATTCCCCTTTATAGATGAGTTCCTCCGCCAGCTTCATGCCAGAACGGCGTGCAACCAAGGAATATCCCCCCATACCCGGAAACAGGTTGAAGGCAATCTCCGGAAAACCCAGACGGGCATCGCGCTGAGCCAGGACGAAATGGTGCGCCAGAGCGGCCTCAAACCCGCCCCCTAACGCACTGCCTTCGACCATCGCCAGAGAGATGGCCCCTGAATCAAACCCCCGTGAGGCCGCATGGACGCAATCAACGCAGGCGCGAGCGTACGCCCGTAACGCCTCCCGACGTCCGTTCTGAATGCACTCGACGAAGAACTGTAAATCACCGCCCACATTGTACATATCGGGAACCAGCGAACCGGTTACCCAAAAATCAACCGCAAAGCCAGACTGGCGAACCAGCCATGAGAAGTTCATGATCTCCTCAATTAACGCATGGTTAAAACAAGGCCGTGGCTGGGCCCGCAACATCATCCAGACGGTGTGACGCTCCGCTTCGTAATACCCTGACAGCTGCGTGAACCGTTCAGTATCGGTAAACAGTGTGCAGGTAGGCTGATTGATAACTGTCATAGTCTAATTCCTCTTATAAAAAAGCGCCTTGCGCGCCGTTTTAGACTAATCCACTCAATAAGCCCACTGCATGAGGGGGAATAAATTTATCACTTACGTTTATGTAATTTAGTTATTGCATTTTTTCCCTTCTCTTTTGATCCTAATTTCTGCATCATTGAAAATATTAACTTTTCGCGCCTGGGGTGAGATTATGTCTACTATTGACGCACAAGCTGTAGCACAACGAATTGATACCGTGCTGGATATCCTGGTGGCGGGCGATTATCACTCTGCTATCCGTAATCTCGAGATCCTGAAGTCTGAACTTCTTGCTCAGAATGGTGCTGACAACGCGCCTGAAAACAGACAGCCAAAAGCGCCGTGGGAAGTTTAACCCCACCGTCTCCGACCTCGTTTCGCTTTATTAAATGGATGCTATGAATTCCCGACAACAACTCATTTTGCAGATGGTCATCGATCAGGGACGCGTCAGCGTAGTCGATCTCGCTAAAACCACCGGCGTGTCTGAAGTCACAATCCGTCAGGATCTTAATCTGCTGGAAAAACAGAGCTACCTGCGTCGCGCGCACGGATATGCTGTCCCGCTGGACAGTGATGACGTTGAGACGCGCATGATGAATAACTACGCGCTCAAACGTGAACTGGCGGAATTTGCCGCGTCCCTGGTGAACAACGGCGAGACCGTTTTTATTGAAAACGGCAGCAGTAATGCCCTTCTGGCACGCACGCTTGCCGATCAAAAGGACGTTACTATCATCACCGTCAGCAGCTATATCGCGCATTTGCTCAAAGAGACGCGCTGCGAGGTGATTCTGCTCGGGGGTATTTACCAGAAAAAAAGCGAAAGTATGGTAGGCCCGCTGACCCGTCAGTATGTCCAGCAGGTTCATTTCAGCAAGGCCTTTATCGGGATTGACGGCTGGCAACCGGAGACAGGTTTCACCGGTCGGGATATGATGCGCTCTGACGTTGTGAATGCTGTGCTGGAAAAAGAGTGTGAAGCCATTGTGCTCACCGACAGCTCTAAATTTGGCGCCGTTCACCCGTATACGATGGGCCCCGCTTCACGCTTTAGCCGCGTGATTACCGACGAAAGATTGAGCGACGCGCACCGAAATAAACTGGAAGATGACGGACTGATCGTCAATATTATTAAAACGACCGCCTGAGTTCCCTCCGCGCCCGAATTTCGGGCGCATACGCCCTTCTTTCTCTGAGATGATTCTTAACCCTGCTTTAAGAGTTTTTACCTGTTTAACCCGCCTTAAAGTCGTAAAATTAATGTTAGCGATATAACAGGAAGTGACTATCACCTGCGTGATTACGTAACGCCTGCGCGACCAGCTTTCACGGAGAACAGAATTAAGTATTCGATTCGTCTATACTTAACGTGTACATCTTTCCGTGAATCGATAATTCAGGAGAAAGTATTATGACCTTAACCAGCAAAAAATTAGCCGCCGCTGTTCTGGCAATCACTGTAGCAATGTCCCTGAGCGCATGCTCTAACTGGTCTAAACGTGACCGTAACACCGCTATTGGTGCCGGTGCCGGTGCTCTCGGTGGTGCAGTATTAACGGATGGTAGTACGCTGGGTACATTAGGTGGCGCTGCTGTCGGTGGTATTATCGGTCACCAGGTTGGCAAATAATTATTATCTAAGCCTTCCTCGATATTGCGGTATTTAAACGCATTTCAGGTCTGACATACGCACGTATATAACACGAGCCACGGCATCTGCCGTGGCTCATTTATTTTAGCCGCCTGCCAGTTTGACTTTCATGCCTTTGGCTTCCAGCAGCGATTTTATTAAATCGCGTTTATCACCCTGGATTTCAATAATGCCATCTTTCACGGCACCGCCGCAGCCACATTTCTTTTTCAACTCGGCCGCCAGCGTTGTCAGTTCAGCATCATCCAGGTCAATGCCGGAGATCAGGCAAACGCCTTTCCCTTTTCGTCCGCTGGTCTGGCGCTGGATCCGAACGATGCCGTCCCCCTTAGGACGTTCCACTTTCGCTTTCGGTTCGTCTATACGCCCACTCTCGGTTGAATAGACCAGACGACTGTTGGAATCGGTCATTACGCCCCCTTTTTCAGCGATGCGTTGATAGCCTTAAGCGTCTCAGCAGGGTTTGCAGACTGCGTCACCGGACGACCGATGACCATGTAGTCAACACCTGCAGCCAGCGCCTGCTCAGGCGTCATAATGCGGCGCTGATCCCCCACGTCGCTGCCTGCAGGGCGGATCCCCGGCGTGACCAGTTTAAAATCCCGGCCCAGCGCTGATTTGAAACGAACCGCTTCCTGTGCGGAGCAGACGACGCCATCCAGGCCACACTGCTGCGTCAGACGCGCGAGACGTTCGGCATGTTCCGCAGGTGACAACGTCACGCCAAGGTCGCGTAAATCACTTTCGTCCATACTGGTCAGCACGGTGACTGCGATCAACAGCGGCGCATCTTTACCGAACGGCAGGAGCGCCTCACGAGCGGCGGTCATCATTCTTGCCCCACCCGACGCATGGACGTTGACCATCCATACGCCCAGCTCTGCGGCTGCGGCAACGGCGTGGGCCGTAGTATTCGGGATATCATGGAATTTGAGGTCGAGGAAAACGTCAAAGCCGCGCTGTTGCAGATCGCGAACGATTTGCGGTCCAAACAGCGTGAACATCTCTTTGCCAACTTTCAAACGGCAGTCGCGAGGGTCGATACCGTCGACAAACGCCAGTGCGGCGTCACGCTTATTGTAATCAAGCGCAACAACAACAGGAGAATCCGTAATTGCGCGGGAAGTGGAGGATGTAACAGACGTCATGACCAGCCCTTTTCGTCTATGGGCGCGCAGCGGCGCGGAACAGATAAACGGCCAGCATTCTACCTGCCGACGCCGCAAATTGACAGGATCCATTTACGCGCCTGCCAGGCCGGCAAACCGCACGGAGTAAAGGATATGGTAAAAACCATCAGTATGTTGTAACTAAAATGGGGCGTTTTAAAAAATCACTGCCCATCCAGGCCACGAATGGGCTTGATGGTGGACCAGGCACGGCAGGAAGGACAGTGCCAGTAGAGCGTATACGCGGTAAAACCACACTTCTGGCAACGATAGCGCGGCTTGCTGCGCACCTGCTCGCCAACCATGTCGCGCAGGACCATCAGGCTCTCTTTGGCGCGCCCTTCTTCAGCATCGTTCAGGTGGTAATCCATCAGCTTATGGAACACCCGCATGGTCGGATGACGCTGCAGCTGGCGCGTAATATACACCTGCGCGGTGTCGCTTCCCTCATACTGCTCAACAACGTCTGAGAGCATCAGTTCAGCGGTGGCGCCGGTATTTTCTTCCACGCAGCGACGCAGGAATGCCACCCACTCTTCCTGCTTGTCCAGCTGTTGATAGCAGGTTTGCAGCATTTCCAGCGTTTCACTGACCAGCTCTTTGTCCTGGTCGATAACCCGCAGCAGGCTTTCAACGGCTTTGGCATAGTCGCCATTCGCCATAAAGACGCGCCCCATCATGATGGAGATTCGCGCGCTGTTGCGGTCAGCGGCGGCGCCTTTCTTCAGCAGCGCCATGGCTTTATCCATGTCGTCGTTACCCATCTGCTGAAGCGCAAGCTCACAGTAGAAATGGGCTATCTCAACGCGCTGCTTATCTTTACCCAGCTTCACCAGACGTTCAGCCGTATCAATGGCTTTTTGCCAGTCGCTGGTGGCCTGATAAATCTGCAGGAGCTGCTGCAGCGCGCCGATGCGGAAATCTGTTTCATCCACCAGCTGCGCGAACATATCTTCTGCGCGATCGTACAACCCCGCGGCCATGTAATCACGCCCCAGCTGTTGCACCGCAAGGAGACGTTGATCGTAGGTCAGCGAGGCGCTTTCCATCAGGGTCTGGTGAATACGAATGGCGCGATCGACCTCGCCGCGCGAGCGGAACAGGTTACCCAGGGTGAGATGCGCTTCAACCGTCCCCGTATCCTCTTTCAGCATATCGAGGAACAGATCTACCGCTTTGTCTTGCTGATTGCTCAGGAGGAAGTTCACCCCCGCAACGTAGTCGCGGGAGAGCCGGTTGGCCTCATCCTGTTTTGTTTGTTGCGCACTTCTGCGGCCCATATACCAGCCATAGGCTGCGGCTACAGGCAAAAGCAGAAACAACAACTCCAGCATAGTCGATTATTCCTTCACGACCGGCACACCAGAGCTTTCCGGGATGTCAGACGCAGGGGCAATGTTATTTTCGAGTCGCTTAATTTTACGTTCAGCGCGCGCAAGAGAAACACGGACTTTCAACCAGAACAGACCGCAAACCAGCCAGCCAATGGCAAAGCCAGCAGCAAATAAGACCGCCAGCAGGCTCGAGACGCGATACTCACCCTGAGCCAGCAGATAGTTAAACGTCACCTGCTGATCGTTTTGTGCACCCAACGTGACTGAAATGACAAAAATCGCCAATACCAGTAAGAAAATGAGTAAATATTTCACATTACTTCCCGTTATGTGGTTCAAGCGAATAAAGTGTGTTCAACTCAACGCAATCAGCCTTATAAACTACCATTTTAGCGACGGGCGCGAAACGGAAAAAGTGACGCGCCAGTCATGTATCTATGGGCATAATACGGTTTATCAACCGTCAGGCGTCCGTTTGATCCCTTTCGGCTATTTCTTCTTTCTCTTCTGGCGGTGGTGTAAGCGGGCCGCAGAATCGTTCAGCGAGCCAGGTCGCCAGCGTCACCAGCAGCCATGAGATAAGCGTGGCAACGACCAGGTCCCGGGGCCAGTGCATCCCCAGCAGTAAGCGGCTGCCCATAACCCCTGTCGCCCAGACCAGTAAAATCACGAGCGTGACCGTTCGACGCCTTGGCCACAGCAGCCCCACCCCCAGTAACGCCCAGCTGGCCGCAAACATGGTGTGACCGGAAGGAAACGCGAATCCCGTCTCTTTCTGCCAGTGTTTACGCAAGAATTTCGGGATATCCTGCTGTTCCGCAAGCTGTTCTTTCACCAGGGTTCCGCGATCTTTACGCTTTAAATTGTAGAACTCATCCACCGGAACATGATGCGTTTTTTCCAGCCAGACGACAAAAGGACGCGGTTCCTGAACGCGATCTTTTACCCAGGACTTCACGCCCTGACCAACAAGGATAGCGCCTCCGAGGATCGCAAAAAGCATCAGCGCCGCACGCAAACGAAAGCGCAAGCACCACAGAAACCAGGCGCAGAGGAGGACATGGGTAATAATTCCCCACGGCTGGGTGACCGTTTCCGTTATCCAGTATAACGTTTTCAGCCACATGGCATTCTGCCCCGGCTGCCACATCCAGCCTGAAAGCCATACGGCCAGGGGCATAATCAGTAAAATGGCCGCGCCTGCTGCCGTACGTCTGGCGATTGAAAGCATGTCTTCTCCTTTTTCGCTAAGCCTCACAATCATAACTGAAATTCATTCGATGGGTGGATATGTCGGATCGTGCGTTTAACGTTCATATAGCATGGTGCCTATTAGGCGAACCTGCTGAGCTTGTGGCAAAATGAACTGATACAGAAAGCAAAACAGGGCAAAGGCACGAAACGTGTCAGCCTACTCTGGAGAATCACATGCAGCTTAAACGTGTGGCAGAAGCCAAACTGCCAACCCCATGGGGCGATTTCCTGATGGTGGGTTTTGAAGAACTGGCAACCGGACAGGATCATGTCGCGCTGGTGTATGGCGATATTTCAGGGCAGACGCCGATGCTGTCCCGCGTCCATTCAGAGTGTCTTACCGGCGACGCGCTGTTCAGCCTGCGCTGTGATTGTGGTTTCCAGCTGGAAGCCGCCCTGTCTCATATTGCAGAAGAAGGCCGCGGCGTGCTGCTTTATCACCGTCAGGAAGGTCGTAATATTGGTCTGCTGAATAAAATCCGCGCTTACGCGCTTCAGGACCAGGGCTACGATACGGTGGAAGCAAACCATCAGCTCGGCTTCGCCGCTGACGAACGCGACTTCACCTTGTGCGCCGATATGTTCAAGCTGCTGGGCGTGGACGAAGTTCGTCTGCTGACCAATAACCCGAAAAAAGTGGAGATCCTGACCGAAGCGGGGATCAACATCGTCGAGCGTGTACCGCTGATTGTCGGCCGTAACCCGAAAAACGCCCACTACCTGGATACTAAAGCTGCCAAAATGGGCCATCTGCTGAAAGAGTGATAAAAAAAGCCCGGCACGCGTGCCGGGCTCGTTCATCAATCCAGCATCTTACGAATCACGTAATGTAAAATGCCGTCGTTCTGGTAGTAGGTCAGCTCGGTTGCCGTATCAATACGGCATCGGCACTCCAGCACCTCGGTTTTGCCGTCTGCCCGCGTTAACGTTACCGGCACCGTTTTACCCGGCTGCAGGTTTTGCAGGCCGCTAATGTCAATCTGCTCTTCCCCGGTCAGTCCCAGCGTTTTACGCGTGACGCCCTGCGGGAACTCAAGCGGCAGGATCCCCATACCAATCAGATTCGAGCGGTGAATACGTTCGAACGATTCGGCGATGACCACGCGAACGCCAAGCAGACGCGGACCTTTCGCCGCCCAGTCGCGGCTGGAGCCGGAACCGTACTCTTTCCCGGCGATCACCGCCAGCGGCGTACCTGCCTGTTGATATTTGACCGCCGCATCATAAATCGACACTACTTCCGTCCCCGGCAGATAGCGCGTCATGCCCCCTTCCACGCCCGGTACCATTTCGTTACGAATGCGGATGTTGGCAAACGTCCCGCGCATCATGACTTCATGATTCCCGCGGCGCGATCCGTAGGAGTTAAAATCACGACGTTCGACGCCCCGGCTTTGCAGATAACGACCCGCCGGGCTATCGGCTTTAATACTCCCCGCCGGAGAGATGTGGTCAGTTGTGACAGAATCCCCCAGCATCGCCAGGATACGTGCGCCGTGGATATCCTTAAGCGGCGCCGGCTCGGCCAGCATCTCATCAAAGAACGGCGACAGACGAATGTAGGTCGAGTCATCCTGCCAGTCATAGGTATCAGAGCCAATGACGTTGATGGCTTTCCATTCCGGCGTGCCTTCAAAGACCTCCGCATACTCTTTGCGGAACATCTCGGTTGAGACCTTTTCAACGGCCAGCGCGATTTCCCGCGAGGATGGCCAGATATCTTTCAGGTAGACAGGGTCATTCTTGCGATCGTGGCCAATCGGATCGGTCACCAGGTTGATATTCATGTTCCCTGCCAGGGCATAAGCAACCACCAGCGGCGGTGAGGCCAGCCAGTTGGTTTTTACCAGCGGGTGAATACGCCCTTCAAAGTTTCGGTTGCCGGACAGGACCGCGCCTACCGTCAGGTCACCCTGCTTAATCGCCGTTTCAATGGGTTCAGGCAGTGGACCAGAGTTACCAATACAGGTCGTACAGCCGTAGCCCACGAGGTTAAAGCCCAGCTCGTCAAGGTACGGCGTCAGTTTGGCCTGCGCCAGGTAATCCGACACCACTTTGGATCCCGGGGCCAGCGAGGCCTTGACCCATGGCTGAGGTTTTAGCCCAAGCTCTACCGCCTTTTTAGCCAGCAGACCAGCTGCCATCAATACGCTGGGGTTGGACGTGTTGGTGCAGGAGGTAATGGCGGCAATCACCACCGCACCATCCGGAAGCTGATACTGATGTCCGTTCAGAACATAGTCGACGGGACGATGGTCCTTCTGCGCCACGTTTACTTCCAGCGCATTGCTGGCGGCAAAGGCTTTTGGCACGTCACTCAGCGCAACCCTGTCCTGCGGGCGTTTCGGCCCTGCGAGGCTCGCTTCGACGCTTCCCATATCGAGTTCAAGCGTGCTTGTGAAAACAGGCTCATCACCCGGATTGCGCCACATGCCCTGCGCTTTGGTGTACGCTTCCACCAGCGCGACCTGCTCTTCGCTACGTCCGCTAAGACGCATGTATTCCAGCGTCACATCATCAATAGGGAAAAAGCCGCAGGTTGCACCGTATTCCGGCGCCATATTGGCAATGGTGGCGCGGTCGGCCAGCGGCAGTGAATCCAGTCCGTCCCCGTAGAATTCGACAAACTTGCCTACCACACCATGCTTACGCAGCATCTGGGTGACGGTAAGCACCAGATCGGTGGCGGTAATCCCTTCAGACAGCCTGCCGGTGAGCTTGAAGCCCACCACATCCGGGATAAGCATGGACACCGGCTGGCCGAGCATGGCCGCTTCCGCTTCGATCCCCCCGACGCCCCAGCCCAGCACGCCCAGACCGTTGATCATGGTGGTATGGGAGTCCGTACCCACCAGCGTGTCCGGATAGGCGACCCACTCTTTATCCTGCAATTCGCTCCAGACGGCTTTACCCAGATATTCAAGGTTAACCTGGTGACAAATACCGGTACCTGGCGGGACCACGCTAAACCGGCTGAACGCCTGCTGCCCCCACTTCAGAAACACGTAGCGCTCGTGGTTACGCTCCATCTCCAGACGCACGTTCTCGCCAAAGGCGTCATCATCACCAAAGCGATCGACGGTTACGGAGTGGTCAATGACGAGGTCAACAGGGGAAAGCGGATTCACTTTTGCCGTATCTCCGCCGAGACGCTTAACGGCCTCGCGCATTGCGGCTAAATCAACGACGGCAGGGACACCGGTAAAGTCCTGCATCAGCACCCTTGCCGGGCGGTAGGCGATTTCTCTGTCGGCATGGGCTTTCTCAAGCCACCCTGCCAGCGCCTGGATATCATCGAGGGTGACAGAGTCACCGTCCTGCCAGCGCAATAGATTTTCCAGTAAAACTTTCAATGACTTGGGTAAACGCGAAATGTCCCCAAGCGTTCTGGCAGCCAGCGGCAGGCTGTAGTAATGCCAGGTTTTGTTTTCTGCCTGTAATGTGTCCTTACTGGCTTCGCGTAGGGTTAACGACATAAGCTCCTCCTTAATCACAGAGATGCCCCGACAATCATCAGGGCCGTAATTAAAGATAACACAAAGATGTCGTAACGTTTTGATAACAACCCAAATTGATAAATTTAGGATTGGTCCAGAACAGGAAAACAAAAAACCCCGCCGTAGCGAGGTTTTACAATTTAGTGGAGGGCCAACCAGATGAGCTGACTCCAGAACAGAATCGACACGGTAAAAACGCCGATCCATGACCAGTATTTGTGTGACGTCATGTTATTCATCATAGGGACACCAGGCATTATTTATAAAACGTTCCGAGGTTTGACCTCAGTGCTATATTGCTGATGTGTATTTATTAAAGAGTACAAAAGTGCAGAGTCGATATTCAGACTATTTGCATCATTACGCAATTAACTAAATTATTGTTTTTTGGGTTCGTCTTCTGCGAACACATCAATAAACGCTTGCTGCTGCGGCGTCAGTTTCCAGGACGCGGGTACAACAGTCGCAGGTGCTTTACGCCCTCTGTGGCCATTGTCACGATGCTGACACATCTGTTTTACCGAAGCTGTACGTACCGTCACTGCCATATTTAACCCCAATATTTCCAGGCCAGGAGAGCAACCACCACCCAAAACAGGGTAGAGACGAGAAAGACCGCCAGCCAGGCTTTACGCTTGAGCGCAGGATCCCTTTGCGGTTCTTCACTTCCTGAAGGCATTGCTAACCTCATACAATCGACATCGCTTATCATTTAGGACCAAACAATTGGTACAATTAATCATCTGTTGAGATAAATCCTAAAGAAACTTTAGCCGAAAAGCCAGTGAATTTACGCACCGGGAGGTATGAAATATTCAATCTTTTGACCAGAAATAAATAATTGAAAAGAAAAATTTGCGAAGGCGTAAATTAGTTTCTACTTTTGTCGCCAATTCACGACATTATAACCTTACGGATTAAATGGATAATGACATTATATGACAGAGGATACGTAGATGATGATAATTCTAATTTAGCTTTGAGGCGTTATTTCGGTATCTTTCCCTAAGGGAAAGATACCGGGTGTGATTATTTTTCGGGGAGTTTGATGTCTTTAAACATCTCTTCAATATCTTCATTTGAGCGTAATGCAACGGCGGTATCAACCACATCACGCGTTAAATGAGGGGCAAAGCGCTGAATAAAATCATACATATAGCTGCGCAGGAAGGTGCTGCGACGGAATCCAATCTTTGTGGTGCTATGACTGAAAACATCGTGCGCATCAAGACGCACCAGGTCAGGGTCTGACACCGGATCCACCGCCATGCTGGCAATGACGCCTACTCCCAGACCAAGCCGCACATAGGTCTTAATCACGTCGGCATCCGTCGCGGTAAAGACAATGCGCGGCGTTAGCCCTGCCCGGTTAAAGGCCGTATCAAGCTCGGAGCGGCCGGTAAAGCCAAACGTATACGTCACCAATGGATACTGGGCCAGCTCTTCGATAGAGACCGACCCTTTACCCGCCAGGGGGTGATCCGGGGTCACCACGATGGAACGGTTCCAGTGGTAGCATGGAAGCATGACCAGATCGTCATAAAGGTGAAGCGCTTCGGTGGCGATGGCAAAGTCTGCATTACCCTTGGAAACGGCTTCTGCAATTTGCGTTGGCGAGCCCTGGTGCATATGCAAAGAGACGCGGGGATAACGCTCGATAAAGCCTTTGATGACACCGGGAAGCGCATAGCGCGCCTGAGTATGCGTCGTGGCAATATACAGCGAACCTTTATCCGGCCAGGTGTGTTCCCCTGCCACTGACTTAATCGCATCGACTTTAGAGAGGACTTCCCGCGCAATGCGGATGATTTCCTGCCCCGCAGGCGTCACCTGAGTGAGATGCTTACCGCTGCGGGCAAATATCTGGATACCTAACTCATCCTCCAGCATACGAACTTGTTTGCTGATACCCGGTTGCGAGGTATACAACCCCTCGGCGGTAGAAGAGACGTTAAGGTTATGATTCACCACCTCAACGATATAACGAAGCTGCTGTAATTTCATGCCAGACCATCCGATTTAGCGCATGCGGTCAATCGCTTAAGACGATTTAATAATAAGAAACAGGTTAACTATAACCACTATATCATTTATAGCCTGACTGTATAGTACGGAACAAAAAATAATAACAAGGCAATAAAAAAGGGCCGGAAATCCGGCCCTTTTACAGGTAAGTTACGGTAAGGGAAGATTATTTCTTGCCTTCAACCCATTTGCCATCGACAAAGAAAGCTGACCATCCGGTCGCTTTACCCTCTTTCTCGGCCGCAACATACTGCTGCTTGGTTTTACGGCTAAACCGTACCACGGTTTTGTTGCCTTCCGGATCCTGCTGTGGCGCATCGGCCAGATAACGCAGTTTCTCAGGCAGACGATCGCGGAAGCGATGCAGCTCTTCCACCAGCGGCGCACGCGTTTCACGCGATTTCGGGAAGGTGTTGGCGGCCAGGAAGACACCCGCAGCGCCGTCACGCAGCACAAAGTACGCGTCGGATTTCTCGCACGGCAGTTCTGGCAGCGGAACCGGATCTTCCTTCGGCGGAGCCACTTCACCATTACGCAGAATTTTACGCGTGTTTTTACACTCGTCGTTGGTACAGGCCATGTACTTACCGAAACGCCCCATTTTCAGGTGCATTTCAGAGCCACACTTCTCGCACTCTACAATCGGGCCGTCATAGCCTTTAATGCGGAACTCGCCCTCTTCGATCTCATACCCGTCACACGTTGGGTTATTACCGCAGACGTGCAGCTTACGTTTTGGATCGATCAGGTAGCTGTCCATTGCCGTGCCGCATTTTTTGCAGCGGCGTTTGGCACGCAGAGCGTTAGTTTCCGCATCGTCACCTTCCAGCACGTTGAGAACTTCGTTCTCAGGCACCAGGTTGATGGTGGTTTTGCAGCGCTCTTTTGGCGACAGCGCGTAGCCGGAGCAGCCAAGGAACACGCCCGTCGTGGCAGTACGAATCCCCATCTTGCGACCACAGGTTGGGCAGTCGATGCTGGTCAGAACCATCTGGTTAGGCAGCATGCCACCCTCTTCAGGATCCTTCTCCGCTTTCTCAAGCTGGTCGGTAAAGTCGCTGAAGAAGCTGTCGAGGACCTTTTTCCATTCCGCCTGATGGCTGGCAACCTGGTCGAGGCTGTCTTCCATTTGCGCGGTGAAATCGTAGTTCATCAACTCGCGGAAGTTAGCTTCCAGACGGTCGGTGACGATCTCACCCATTTTTTCCGCATAGAAACGACGGTTTTCAGCGCGTACGTAACCACGGTCCTGAATCGTAGAGATGATCGACGCGTAGGTCGACGGACGGCCAATACCGCGTTTTTCTAGCTCTTTTACCAGAGATGCTTCACTGAAGCGCGCAGGCGGCTTGGTGAAGTGCTGGGCTGGCACGAGATCTACCAGCGAGAGCTCATCCCCTTTGTTCACTGCCGGCAGCGTTCGGTCTTCATCACCTTTACGCAGCGCAGGCATCACTTTCGTCCAGCCGTCGAAACGCAGGATACGGCCACGCGCTTTGAGACGGAAATCACCCGCACCAACGGTCAGCGTGGTGGAGTCATACTGTGCCGGGGTCATCTGGCACGCCACGAACTGGCGCCAGATCAGCTGATACAGCTTCTGCGCGTCGGCTTCCATGTCTTTCAGTGATTCCGCTAACACTGAGACATCAGAAGGACGAATCGCTTCGTGTGCTTCCTGAGAGTTCTCTTTGCTGGCGAACTGGTTAGCGCTTTCCGGCAGGTATTTCTTACCGAAATTGTCGCTGATGTAACCGCGCACCATGTTGACCGCGTCCTGGCTCAGGTTGGTTGAGTCGGTACGCATGTAGGTGATGTAGCCCGCTTCATACAGGCGCTGAGCCATCATCATGGTCTTCTTCACGCCGTAACCCAGACGCGTGCTTGCAGCCTGTTGCAGCGTTGAGGTAATAAACGGCGCACCCGGCTTGCTGCTGGTCGGTTTGTCTTCACGTTCCAGCACCTGGTAGCGTGCTTTTTCCAGCAGCGCTACGGCGGCCATGGTCTGGTCGCGGTTTTCTGGACGGAAAGGCTTATCGTTCTGATGGCTGACCTGCAACGGCAGAGCGTCACCACCCGGCGTGGTCACATTAGCGTCAACTTCCCAGAACTCTTCCGGCACGAAAGCTTTGATTTCGCGCTCACGCTCAACGACCAGACGCACGGCGACGGATTGCACACGCCCTGCTGACAGGCCACGGGCAATCTTCTTCCACAGCAGTGGAGAAACCATGTAGCCCACAACGCGGTCCATAAAGCGACGTGCCTGCTGTGCATTTACACGGTCAATATTCAGTTCGCCCGGCTTCTCAAACGCCTGACGAATCGCATTCTTCGTAATTTCGTTAAACACTACACGACTGTAGCGTTTGTCATCACCACCAATCACTTCCCGCAGGTGCCACGCAATGGCTTCCCCTTCGCGGTCAAGGTCGGTTGCGAGATAGATGTGGTCTGCTTTTTCAGCCAGCTGCTTCAGCTCGTTAACGACTTTTTCTTTCCCGGGCAGCACTTCATATTGTGCGTCCCAGTTATGCCATGGGTTAACACCCATGCGGTTGACAAGCGCGCTACGTTCATCCTTTTTAGGCTTTTTAGCCCCTTTGGTGGAGGTAGAGTCTGCGCTCTTTTTGCTGGCTGAGCCACTGGTCGGCAAATCGCGGATATGACCCACGCTGGACTTAACCACGTAGTCATTACCCAGATACTTATTGATCGTTTTGGCTTTTGCCGGGGACTCAACGATGACGAGAGCTTTACCCATATTCACCTTTACCTAATTTAATTCTTCCAGGAATACGCCGCACGTTGATTTCCCTTCCGCTGACGACGAGCCAATGATATTGCGACTGCGTCAGGAGATATCAACCCCTTTGTCTTACCGGGCGTTGAAGAAAAGACGCCCAGGTGATTGAGTTCTCGGGTATTTTTCTCACATCTCGTGTAATTCGTGACGAATTCCCGGTTGAATGTCAAGCAATTCTGTTGCCAGAATGACGAAAGCGCACACTCTACCTGATAAAATTCGTTACGCAACTTTATTAGCATGCAAAAGCAAATCCCGCCAGCCAGGTCCCTGTACCTTATCCCCTCACATTACAGGGAAAATTTGCCCCCAAAGCGCCCTCGGCGTAGACTATTGTCACTGTTTAAGGAGTGGATTATGCAGAATACGACCCAACCTATTGACCGAGCCTCTCTGCTTATCGAAGCAAACAAGCTTATCCGTGACCACGAAGATACGCTGGCGGGTATTGAAGCCACCGGCGTAGAGCAGCGTAATGGCGTGCTGATTTTCAGCGGCGAATACTTCCTTGACGAACAGGGGTTGCCGACCCCGAAAAGCACCGCCGTGTTTAACATGTTTAAATACCTGGCGCATACGCTTTCCGAGAAATATCACCTGGTCGATTAACGCAAAACGCGAGGCATGTGCCTCGCGTTTTTGTTTACAGCAGCGGTTCTTGTCCGCGCTGTAGCCAGCGCAGCAGCAGGCGGTCCGCGCTTTCTGCCGCACTGTTGGTAAAGCGGTCAAGAAGTCGCTTACGCTGGGTAAAGCGCACGCCCACCAGTTCCCGGCCCTCCATCAGGTTGAGCAGCAGATCGTCGCTGGTTCCGACTTCATCCACCAGCCCTTTCTCCTGCGCCTGGACGCCGTACCAGTGCTCGCCTGTCGCAACTTGTTCAATATCGAGCGTCGGGCGCATACGATGTACAAAATCTTTAAAGAGGTGATGCGTTTCGTTGAGATCTTCACGGAACTTTTGACGCCCTTCTTCCGTATTTTCCCCCAGCAGCGTCAGGGTACGTTTATACTGACCCGCCGTGTGAAGTTCGATATCAATCTCTTTATTTTTCAGGAAGCGGTTAAAGTTCGGAATTTGCGCGACCACGCCGATCGAGCCAATGATAGAGAACGGTGCGGCCACAATTTTGTCCGCCACGCAGGCCATCATGTAGCCTCCGCTGGCCGCCACTTTATCAACGGCCACGGTCAGCGGGATCTGTTTTTCACGCAGGCGCTGCAACTGTGAGGCTGCCAGTCCGTAACCGTGAACCACTCCGCCCGGACTTTCAAGACGCACGACAACCTGATCCTGCGGTGTCGCCACGGCCAGAACGGCAGTCACTTCCTCCCGCAGAGAGGAAACCTCATGCGCATCCATACTGCCTTTAAAATCGAGCACATAGACACGCGGCGTGGCCTTATCCTGCGGCGCATTGAGCTTCGCTTTTGCCTTTGCCGCTTTGGCTTCCTGTTTATGCTTTTTCTTCTGCGCTTTCAGCCAGAGTTTCTGTTGATGACTATCAAGCAGCGCCAGAGACATCTCTTCCTGCATCTCTTTATACTGCTCACTCAGGCGGGTGATGCGTAACTCCCCTCGCTGACGCTTGCGCTGCGTCAGGTTGACAATCAGAACGGCAACCACCGCAATGGCAATCACCACCGTCGCGATTTTGGCCAAAAACAACCCATATTGAGAAAGTAATTCCACGCGTTCCACCTTGATTTAACCACGAATCTTTCACGGCAGTGTACATCAGCCCTGCCCATGCGTCTCGCTCGTGACATTACCTCTGCGAGCCGCCTTCAGGAATCCCCGCACTGGCGTTTAAATATTTGCAAATTGTTAATTTTACAGTAATGCGTCCTGTAGACTGATTGAATTATTAGGCTAATTCGGGCATAAAGCCGAAAAGTCATCATAAAGGCGCCATTGCATCACCGGTCGCCTGAGGAGTCACCGTGCATTATCAACCGCAAAAAAATCTGCTGCAAAACCGGATTATTCTTGTCACCGGTGCCAGCGACGGGATTGGCCGCGAGGCGGCCCTGACCTACGCCGATTACGGCGCGAACGTCATTCTGATCGGGCGCAACGAAGAAAAACTGAAAAACGTCGCTCAGGAGATTGAGGCTGTATGCGGCACGCCGGCCCCGTGGTATACACTCGATTTACTGACCTGCACGCCCGAAGTATGCCAGGAATTAGCCCGGCGCATCAGCGCCCACTATCCGAGACTCGACGGCGTACTGCATAACGCCGGTTTGTTAGGCGAAGTGCGTCCGATGGATGAACAGGATCCTGATATCTGGCAGCAGGTGATGCAGGTCAACGTCAACGGGACGTTTTTCCTGACCCAGGCACTGCTTCCTTTATTACTCAAATCGGATTCAGGTTCACTGGTGTTCACCTCCTCCAGCGTTGGCCGTGAGGGACGCGCAAACTGGGGAGCCTATGCCGTATCAAAATTCGCGACCGAAGGCATGATGCAGGTGCTGGCGGAGGAGTACCAGAGCCGCCATCTGCGCGTAAACTGCATCAACCCGGGCGGTACGCGCACCAAAATGCGCGCCAGTGCGTTCCCGAGCGAAGATCCGCAGAAGCTGAAAACCCCGGCAGACATTATGCCGCTCTATCTCTGGCTGATGGGCGACGACAGCCGCCGCAAAACCGGGATGACCTTTGACGCCCAGCCGGGCCGTAAACCAGGAATTTCGCAATGAGTGAAGAACGTCATCAGCAGCGCCAGCAGCGTCTGAAAGAACAGGTCGATGCGCGCGTCGCGGCGGCACAGGACGAGCGTGGGATCGTCATTGTCTTTACCGGCAACGGCAAGGGGAAAACCACCGCCGCATTCGGTACGGCGACACGCGCCGTCGGACACGGGCAAAAAGTGGGCGTGATCCAGTTTATTAAAGGCACATGGCCCAACGGCGAGCGCAATTTGCTGGAGCCTCACGGCGTCGAGTTTCAGGTAATGGCAACCGGGTTTACGTGGAATACCCAGAACCGGGAAACGGATACCGCCGCCTGTCTCGCAGTCTGGGAGCATGCAAAGAGAATGCTGGCCGATCCCTCGCTGAATATGGTTCTGCTGGATGAGATAACCTATATGGTCGCCTACGACTACCTGCCGCTGGAAGCCGTGCTGGATGCTCTGAAGAACCGTCCTGTACACCAGACGGTTATCGTCACGGGGCGCGGATGTCATCGGGATATTCTGGAGATGGCCGATACCGTCAGCGAGCTGCGTCCGGTCAAACATGCGTTTGATGCGGGTATCAAAGCGCAAATTGGCGTTGATTACTAAAGAAAAAGCCCGGTGAGTTCACCGGGCTTTTACATTAACCGTTGTTATTACGGCTGCCGGAGCGGCGACTGCTGCTCACCTGGCTGTGGCGCTTCACCGCGCGACGGATCTGATTCGCCTTCATGCGACGACGATCTTTTTCCACCGCCACTTTTGAGGTGGTTTCCGGCGTCAGGCCGACCAGCTCGCGCAGGTAGTTGGTTTGGGTCAGATCCAGTTCGGTATAACCACCGCGTGGCAGACCTTTCGGCAGCAGGATATCGCCGTAACGGACACGGATAAGACGGCTAACCTGAACGCCTACCGCTTCCCAGAGACGACGCACCTCGCGGTTGCGGCCTTCGGTCAGGGTCACGTTGTACCACTGGTTGATGCCTTCCCCACCGGTAAATTTGATGGTTTTGAACGCCGCAGGACCGTCTTCCAGCTGAACGCCACGCGACAGATCGCGCAGTTTATTCTCATCAACCTGGCCAAATACGCGCACCGCGTATTCACGTTCTACTTCACGGCTTGGGTGCATCAGACGGTTTGCCAGTTCACCATCGGTGGTAAACAGCAGCAGACCGCAGGTGTTCACGTCCAGACGACCAACGGCAATCCAGCGAGCGCCGCGCAGTTTAGGCAGACGGTCAAACACCGTCGGACGACCTTCCGGGTCGTTGCGGGTGCACAGCTCGCCTTCCGGCTTGTAGTAAGCCAGCACGCGACAGATTTGTTCAGCGGACTCTTTCACGGAGATAAGATGACCGTCGATGCGGATCTTCAGCCCCGGTACGATTTCAACGCGGTCACCCAGCGTGGCGATTTTACCGTCCACACTCACGCGACCCGCTTCAATAATGGCTTCGATTTCACGGCGTGAGCCGTGGCCGGCACGCGCCAGCACTTTCTGTAACTTCTCGCTCATTGAGCTTCCTCAGGTGTCGCCTTCACAGGCGTCGAATCAGGTCAAAAGAGGGCTGAGCCCTGCTTTGATGGCCGCGTAGTATATCTGCTTATACCTTTACAAGAAAGGCTTTACATCACCCACGCCTTCACGAATCACTTCCGGTGCATCTTCGGTTAAGTCGACCACGGTGGTCGGCTGCTGGCCGAGATAGCCGCCGTGAATAATCAGCTCGACCACCTTCTCCAGACGCTCCTTGATCTCTTCCGGATCGGACTCGGTAAATTCACTTCCCGGCAGCATCAGCGAGGTAGACAGCATCGGCTCGCCGAGGGTTTCCAGCAGCGCCTGCGCAATCGGGTTAGACGGCACGCGCATGCCGATAGTCTTACGCTTTTCCTGCAGCAGGCGGCGCGGCACCTCTTTCGTCCCTTTCAGGATGAAGGTGTAGTTGCCCGGCGTGTTGTTCTTAATCAGGCGAAACGCCACGTTATCGACATACGCATAAGTCGACAGCTCAGAGAGATCGCGGCACATCAGGGTAAAGTTATGGCCGTCCGGCAACTGGCGAATACGGCAAATGCGTTCCATCGCCCCTTTATCTTCAATTTTGCAGCCCAGCGCGTAGCCTGAATCGGTCGGATAGACAATCACGCCGCCTTTGCGGACGATCTCCACGGCCTGGTTGATCAGACGTGGCTGTGGGTTATCCGGATGGATATAGAAAAACTGACTCATACTTCCCTCTCTTCAATTTGCTGCGGCTGTTCCCAGAGCTGCCAGACCGGCTCAACGCCAGCAGGCAGCCAGAGCTTGCGCCCCAGTTCGATCCAGGCGCAGGGCTGATGGAAATCAGAACCCTGTGACCCAAGCAGACCGAACTGGCGGGCATAGGTCGCGAGCTGCGCGCGTTCGTTGGGCGCCTGCTGACACTGGGCGACTTCCATCGCCTCGCCACCGCATTCGGCAAAGTGTGCCAGCAGCCTTTTCAGCCATTTAGCAGAAAGATTATACCGCCCCGGATGGGCCAGTACGGCCTTACCGCCAGAATGATGAATCACATCAATAGCTTGTTTTATTGTACACCACTGTGGCGGAACGTATCCGGTTTTCCCGCGCGCCAGATACTTTTTAAAAACATCCGCCATGGTCGTCGCTTTGCCTGCTTCAACCAGAAAACGGGCGAAATGACCGCGGGTGACTGCCCCGCCGTTCGCCAGCTTTTGCGCACCTTCCAGCGCGCCCGGAATATGCGCCTTTTCCAGACGCTCGCCGATCATCTCTGCGCGCTGGTTGCGGCGCGTTTTTTGTTCTTGCAAAAAGGCAATAAGTGCCGGATGGTCTATATCGATGTTCAGGCCAACGATATGAATCTCATGGTTTTCCCAGACGGTCGAAATCTCAACGCCGGACACAAGATTCAGCGCCAGCCCGCTGCGGGCGATCTCAGCGCGCGCCGCCGGAATGGCATCTGTCGTATCGTGATCGGTTATCGCCAGCGTACCGACGCGCATTTCAACGGCACGATGAACCAGGGCTTCGGGTGTCAGCAGGCCATCAGAGGCCTGAGTATGGCTGTGTAAATCATAAATAATGGCGTAGGTGGTATCGCTCAAAGCACTTCCCATAACAGGTTGGAGACATCCGAAAACCCCATGATACCGACTTCACGCGAAATTCTGAAATCAAGGGTTGACAACACGCCATCGAACTAGTTAACTAGTACGCAAGTTCACACGAGAAAGGTATCTGAAAATGACAGCACATTTCACTCTGCACGGTTGGTGGCGTACTTCCTGATCATCGGGCAGTGTCACGCGTCTGCGAAATGCAAACAGATACCCGCCCGCTACTCAGCGGGCTTTTTTTTGAACAGAATAAATGAGAACACCAACATGCAAACAGCCAAACCTCATCTCGAATTGCTGACCTGCGAGGCGGCCTATCGCCACAACCCCACCGCGCTGTTTCATCAGGTGTGCGGGGCACGTCCGGCAACGCTGCTGCTGGAATCTGCAGACATCGACAGCAAAGACGATCTCAAGAGCCTGCTGCTGGTCGACAGCGCGCTGCGCATTACCGCTTTAGGTGACACTGTCACAATTAAGGCGCTGTCAGATAACGGCGCATCGCTGCTGCCGCTGCTGGATGCCGCCCTGCCTTCAGGCATTGAAAACGAACGTCATCCAGAAATGCGCATTCTGCATTTCCCGCCGGTGAGCCAACTGCTGGACGAAGACGCGCGCCTCTGCTCCCTGTCCGTTTTCGATGCCTTCCGCCTGCTGCAGAACCTGGTTACCGTGCCGGAAGACGAGCGTGAGGCGATGTTCTTTGGTGGGCTGTTTGCCTATGACCTGGTCGCCGGATTTGAAGATTTGCCGGAAACCGAACAGGGTAATCGCTGCCCGGACTATTGTTTCTATCTGGCTGAAACCCTGCTGGTGATCGACCATCAGAAACAATACACCCGTATCCAGGCCAGCCTGTTCACGCCTTCGACAGCCGAGAAAAACCGTCTTGAGCACCGCATCGCGCAGCTCCAGCAGCAGATGACGGAAGCGCCCCCTGCACTTCCGGTGCAGCGGGTGGAAAAAATGACCTGCGATGTGAACCAGACTGACGATCAGTACGGTGCCGTGGTTCGCCAGATGCAAAAGGCGATTCGCGCCGGGGAAATTTTCCAGGTGGTACCGTCCCGTCGCTTCTCACTGCCCTGCCCGTCGCCGCTCGCCGCCTACGACGTGCTGAAAAAGAGCAACCCGAGCCCGTACATGTTCTTTATGCAGGACAACGACTTCACGCTGTTCGGCGCCTCGCCGGAAAGCTCGCTGAAGTACGACGCCACCAGTCGTCAGATTGAGATCTACCCGATTGCCGGAACCCGTCCGCGTGGACGTCGCGCCGACGGCTCTCTTGATCGTGATTTGGACAGCCGTATCGAACTGGAAATGCGTACCGACCATAAAGAGCTCTCCGAGCACCTTATGCTGGTTGACCTGGCGCGTAACGATCTGGCCCGTATTTGCACTCCAGGCAGCCGCTACGTGGCGGACCTGACTAAAGTCGACCGCTATTCGTTCGTGATGCACCTGGTCTCTCGCGTGGTTGGCGAGCTGCGCCACGACCTCGACGTCCTGCACGCCTACCGCGCCTGCATGAACATGGGCACCCTGAGCGGTGCGCCGAAAGTACGCGCCATGCAGCTGATTGCCGCGGCCGAAGGACGCCGTCGCGGAAGCTACGGCGGCGCGGTGGGCTACTTCACGGCCCACGGTGACCTCGATACCTGCATCGTGATCCGCTCCGCCTATGTCGAAGACGGCATTGCTACCGTCCAGGCGGGTGCCGGAATTGTTCTTGATTCTGTTCCGCAGTCTGAAGCTGACGAAACGCGCAGCAAAGCCCGTGCGGTCCTTCGCGCCATTGCTACCGCACACCATGCACAGGAGATTTTCTGATGGCTGACATTCTGCTGCTCGATAATATCGACTCCTTTACCTATAACCTGGCAGATCAGCTGCGTGCGAATGGCCACAACGTTGTTATCTACCGCAACCACGTCCCGGCGCAGACCCTGATTGACCGTCTGGCAACCATGCAAAACCCGGTGCTGATGCTCTCCCCCGGGCCAGGCGCACCGAGCGAAGCAGGCTGTATGCCGGAGCTGCTGACCCGCATGCGCGGCAAGCTGCCGATTATCGGCATCTGCCTCGGCCATCAGGCAATTGTTGAAGCCTACGGCGGCTACGTCGGCCAGGCGGGTGAGATCCTGCACGGTAAAGCGTCCAGCATTGAACATGACGGCCAGGCAATGTTTGCCGGGCTGCCGAACCCGCTCCCGGTCGCGCGCTATCACTCGCTGGTTGGCAGCAATATTCCCGCCGGGCTGACCATTAACGCCTCGTTTGAAGGGATGGTGATGGCGGTACGTCACGATGCGGATCGCGTCTGCGGCCTGCAGTTCCACCCGGAATCGATCCTGACCTCCCACGGCGCCCGCCTGCTGGAGCAGACGCTCGACTGGGCGTTACAGAAGCTGGAGCAGACCAATACCCTGCAGCCGATTCTGGAAAAACTGTACCAGGCGCAGACCCTGAGCCAGCAGGAGAGCCACCAGCTCTTCTCCGCCGTGGTTCGCGGCGAGCTGAAGCCTGAGCAGCTGGCGGCCGCGCTGGTGAGCATGAAAGTGCGCGGCGAAAGCCCGCAGGAGATCGCCGGTGCCGCTACGGCCCTGCTGGAAAATGCCGCCCCGTTCCCGCGCCCGGACTATCAGTTTGCCGATATTGTTGGCACCGGGGGAGACGGCAGTAACAGCATCAATATCTCCACCGCCAGCGCCTTCGTGGCGGCGGCGTGTGGTTTAAAGGTCGCAAAACACGGTAACCGCAGCGTTTCCAGCCGGTCTGGTTCTTCCGATTTGCTCGCCGCATTCGGTATTAATCTCGATATGAACGCCGAGCGTTCCCGTGAAGCGCTGGATGACTTGGGCGTCTGCTTCCTGTTTGCGCCGAAGTATCACACCGGTTTCCGCCACGCGATGCCGGTTCGTCAGCAGCTTAAAACCCGCACGCTGTTTAACGTGCTCGGCCCGCTGATCAACCCGGCGCACCCGCCGCTGGCGCTGATTGGCGTCTACAGTCCGGAACTGGTACTGCCGATTGCCGAGACGCTGCGCGTGCTGGGTTACCAGCGTGCCGCCGTGGTGCACAGCGGTGGTATGGACGAAGTGTCACTGCATGCGCCAACGCTGGTAGCCGAACTGCGCGACGGTGAAATCCTGAGCTACCAGCTGGAAGCCGCTGACTTTGGTTTAACCCCGTATCACCAGGAAGCGCTGGCCGGCGGTACGCCGGAAGAAAACCGTGACATTCTGACGCGCTTATTACAAGGTAAGGGAGAGGTCGCTCATGAGGCCGCCGTTGCTGCCAACGTCGCCATGCTGATGCGTTTGCACGGTGAGGAAGACCTGAAGGCCAACGTTCAAAAAGTTCTGGATGTACTGCGCTCCGGTGCAGCTTACGATCGCGTTACCGCACTTGCGGCAAGAGGGTAAAGAATGCAGACCGTTTTAGCGAAAATCGTTGCCGATAAGGCCATCTGGGTGGAAGCCCGCAAGCAACAGCAGCCGCTTGCCAGTTTCCAGAACGACGTCGTACCAAGCCAACGTCGTTTCTATGATGCCCTGCAGGGTGCGCGCACCGCGTTTATTCTTGAGTGCAAAAAAGCCTCCCCGTCAAAAGGCGTTATTCGTGACGATTTCGACCCGGCACGTATTGCCGGCATTTATAAGCATCATGCGTCAGCCATCTCCGTGCTGACGGATGAGAAATATTTCCAGGGCAGCTTCGATTTTCTGCCGATCGTCAGCTGCATCGCGCCGCAGCCGATCCTGTGCAAAGACTTTATTATCGATCCGTATCAGATCTGGCTGGCGCGCTTTTACCAGGCCGACGCCTGCCTGCTAATGCTCTCGGTACTTGACGACGAGCAGTACCGCCAGCTTTCCGCCGTGGCGCACAGCCTGAACATGGGCGTGCTGACCGAAGTGAGTAATGAAGAAGAGCTGGAACGCGCGATTGCGCTGGAAGCCAAAGTGGTTGGCATTAACAACCGCGATCTGCGTGACCTGTCCATTGACCTGAACCGCACGCGCCAGCTGGCGCCGCGTCTGGGCGCTGGCGTCACGGTCATCAGCGAATCCGGCATTAACAGCTACGCCCAGGTGCGCGAGCTGAGCCACTTCGCCAACGGTTTCCTGATTGGCTCCGCCATGATGGAACATGACGATCTCAATGCGGCAGTACGTCGCGTGCTGCTGGGTGAAAACAAAGTCTGCGGCTTAACCCGCGAACAGGACGCCCAGGCCGCGTATGAAGCCGGAGCGATTTATGGCGGGCTGATTTTTGTGGATTCCTCTCCTCGCTCGGTCAGCGAAGAGCAGGCGCGTAAGGTCATCGCCGCGGCTCCGCTCAGCTATGTTGGCGTGTTCCGCAACGCAGACATCGCAGAGGTGGTTGAAAAAGCCGACGCGTTATCCCTGAGCGCGGTGCAGCTCCACGGCGAAGAAGATCAGGCCTATATCGATGCCCTGCGCGCCACGCTGGCACCGCAGGTACAGATCTGGAAAGCGCAACGCGTTGACGATACGTTGCCCCCGCGTAACCTGAACCACGTGGATAAATACGTCCTCGATAACGGCCAGGGCGGAACCGGCCAGCGTTTTGACTGGTCTCTGCTGAACGGCGAAAAGCTGGACAACGTTCTGCTGGCGGGCGGATTAAGCCCGGACAACTGTGTAGAAGCCGCGAAAACCGGCTGCGCAGGCCTCGATTTCAATTCAGGCGTAGAGTCCCAGCCGGGTATTAAAGATGCCAGCAAACTGGCCTCGGTTTTTAAAACTCTGCGTGCATATTAAGGAAGAGAAGATGACGACATTACTTAACCCGTATTTTGGTGAGTTCGGCGGGATGTACGTCCCGCAAATCCTGATGCCCGCGCTGCGCCAGCTGGAAGAAGCGTTTGTTAGTGCGCAGAAGGATCCGGCGTTTCAGGCGGAATTTACCGACCTGCTGAAAAACTATGCAGGCCGCCCAACGGCCCTGACCAAATGCCGCAACCTGACGGAAGGCACCAAAACCACGCTGTATCTGAAGCGTGAAGACCTGCTGCACGGCGGCGCACATAAGACTAACCAGGTGCTGGGCCAGGCGCTGCTCGCGAAGCGTATGGGTAAAACCGAAATCATCGCCGAAACCGGCGCAGGCCAGCACGGCGTGGCCTCGGCGCTCGCCAGCGCCCTGCTCGGCCTGAAATGCCGCATCTATATGGGGGCGAAAGACGTTGAGCGTCAGTCTCCGAACGTTTTCCGTATGCGTCTGATGGGTGCGGAAGTGATCCCGGTGCACAGCGGCTCCGCGACGCTGAAGGATGCCTGTAACGAAGCGCTGCGCGACTGGTCTGGCAGCTACGAAACCGCGCACTATATGCTCGGTACCGCGGCGGGCCCGCACCCGTTCCCGACCATCGTGCGTGAATTCCAGCGCATGATCGGGGAAGAGACCAAAGCGCAGATCCTCGAAAAAGAGGGTCGCCTGCCGGATGCGGTCATCGCCTGCGTCGGCGGCGGATCTAACGCCATCGGTATGTTCGCAGACTTTATCGACGACACCAGCGTGGGTCTGATTGGCGTCGAGCCTGCGGGTCACGGCATTGAATCGGGTGAACACGGCGCGCCGCTGAAGCATGGCCGCGTGGGGATCTACTTCGGCATGAAATCCCCGATGATGCAGACCGATGAAGGCCAGATTGAAGAGTCTTACTCTATCTCTGCCGGCCTCGACTTCCCATCCGTCGGGCCGCAGCACGCCTATCTGAACAGTACCGGTCGCGCGGACTATGTCTCCATTACCGATGACGAAGCGCTGGAGGCGTTCAAAACGCTGTGCCGCAGCGAAGGGATCATCCCGGCGCTGGAGTCTTCACACGCTCTGGCCCATGCGCTGAAAATGATGAAAGACAATCCGGAAAAAGAACAGCTGCTGGTGGTGAACCTTTCCGGTCGCGGTGACAAAGATATCTTCACCGTTCACGATATTCTGAAAGCACGAGGGGAAATCTGATGGAACGCTACGATAACGTATTTGCAGAACTGAAATCCCGCCAGGAAGGCGCGTTCGTTCCCTTCGTCACCCTGGGCGACCCTGGCCCTGAACAGTCGCTGAAGATCATCGACACCCTGATTGAAGCCGGTGCCGATGCGCTGGAGCTGGGGATCCCGTTCTCTGACCCGCTGGCGGATGGCCCGACCATTCAAAATGCGACGCTGCGCGCGTTTGCCTCGGGCGTCACGCCGACCCAGTGCTTCGAGATGCTGGCGGCGATCCGTCAGAAGCACCCCACTATCCCGATTGGCCTGCTGATGTACGCCAACCTGGTATTCAACCGCGGTATCGATGAGTTTTACGCCGAGTGCGCGCGCGTGGGCGTCGACTCCGTTCTGGTGGCCGACGTGCCGGTTGAGGAGTCTGCGCCATTCCGCCAGGCTGCGATGCGTCACAATGTCGCCCCTATTTTTATCTGCCCGCCAAACGCGGACGATGAGCTGCTGCGCCAGATAGCCTCTTACGGGCGCGGTTACACCTACCTGCTCTCCCGCGCAGGCGTGACCGGTGCCGAGAATAAAGCCGCGCTGCCGCTGCATCACCTTGTGGAGAAGCTGGCCGAGTACCATGCCGCGCCTCCGCTGCAGGGTTTCGGGATTTCATCCCCGGATCAGGTCACCGCAGCGATTGAGGCGAAAGCGGCAGGTGCCATCTCCGGCTCTGCGATTGTGAAGATCATCGAAAAGAACGTGGACAAGCCCGAGCAGATGCTGGCCGAGCTGAAAGCGTTTGTGACTGCAATGAAAGCGGCGACGCGTAAAGCCTAACCCTTCGACCGTCTGGCATCCCAGCCAGACGGTCCTCTTTTTTTACACACTCTCTTCATTTCCAGCATTCATATCAGTTGCAATAAATAGCACACTAATACTTAATTCATCCCTTCACTAAACAAGTAGTCAACAATATCTCTTTGTCGATTTACATACTGCAAAGAATGTATAAAGTATGCGTATATCTGTTATTGCAAAAAAATATTTGGTCAAAATGTTAAGAAGTTTAATTTGTGGATGGGAAGAGTGTGACCTGAGTATTTACCGTCAGGCTTATTCTGTTTATGGCGGAAGTGTATGCACACACCCGGATGTGCTAACTTACCTGGCAAACAAACGAAAAAAAGACATTCGTTTTTTCTGTAGAAAAAAAGATGGTATTATTGTCTCATCAACTTACTCCATCAGTGGATCCCTGAATCTCTATTCAAAATCGCACCCGTTTGTTTTTGAGGATATAATATTACCCAGCGCCCCTCATTCAAAATTTTTCCTTCCCGTCAGGACAAAAAAACTTTCGCCATTACAGAAAAACGTGTTCATCAATTCATTCAGCAGTAAAATGCTGAATGATGAGATATGTCATATGAAATCTGTATTTTCTCCAAAAACGATTAAGAAAAGAAATGGCGAAAGGAATCGCTTCCTCAAGCTTGGAGGGGAAATACTGGATGTGAACACTCTTTCTGCTGAGGAAATTTGCGACAGTTACATAAACTTATTTAATGCTCGCTGGCGCGGTAAGATATCACCCTATCCAAGAGAGAACCTGCTGGATGCTATTGAAAATCTGAGGCATATGGTTTTTGGCTCCGCGCTCGCATTCAATAAAAAAATCATAGCAATTGATTTAATATTCAAAACTGAATGCCCCGAATGGATTTATTTCGATGACATCAATGGTGGATATGATCCCCAATATAATGACATTGGTGCGGGGAGCGTCTTGCTCTGGGAAAATTATAATCGCGCCCGAGAGCTGTGTGCGCGGGATGAGAAACAAATCATATTCTCATTGGGAAAAAACTTCGCCGGAATGGAGTATAAAAAACAGTGGTGTAATATCATTCCTCTGAGACGTGTATTTTGATGAAATTTTATGACGTACCTTAGCTGTACGTCTTATAAAAAATAAGACTACGGCCACTCGGATCTTTGCAAACTTCTTAATCCATTATCTGCTGAGCACTTTTCATGGTGACATTTTTGTTTGCAATTTCTCTTGCGGCCTCTTTAAGGGCTATATTCATCGCCACCGTTGTTACTGGCTTTGCAACGCCTTTTACGCGATTTGATTTACTCTGAAAAACATAGATATCCAGGGGGTTAGCTAGCTTTCTTTTATTAAATAATTGCCGCAGTATCTTGCACAGTCTCACTGTCCGCGACTCAAATTTTGGTGTTGCCGCAAGATACAACAGATCATCGTTAATATCACTGTATTTTATGTTTACAACCCGGCAGCTTTCAGTACGTAAAAAAAATAACGTCAACCATAAATCACCCCACGTCTTTGAAATTCGGTACAACTTCTGATGAATGGCCATGAATTCATCAGTGGTTATAGAATCAGTTTTCGCCATTGAAAACGCCTGCATCGAGCTTTAGCATGCCTTAACATAACATTAACTATTTAAATATTTATTCAACGCCTGTGCTGTCGCCTCCTGAAGCCAGGCGAGGCTGAATAAGCCGCTCGGTTTAGTGATAAAAGTCATGAAAAAGGGATGTATTTTAGAGAAAGGCATCAGCGAGGTTTTAGAGTAAGGAAAAAAGTTATATATTCCAGTCCGTTAATTCCACATATTCCTTCTGAGTTCAGAGGCTTCTTCATGTCATGGCAATTCTTCAAACAGACTTACCTGGTTAAGTTCTGGTCACCTGTTCCGGCCGTTATCGCGGCAGGCATTCTCTCTACTTATTATTTTGGCATTACCGGTACCTTCTGGGCCGTAACCGGCGAGTTCACCCGCTGGGGTGGCCAACTGCTGCAACTCGCTGGCGTACATGCCGAAGAGTGGGGCTACTTTAAACTCATTCATCTGGACGGTACGCCGCTCACCCGCATCGACGGGATGATGATCATCGGCATGTTCGGCGGCTGTTTCGCGGCGGCGCTGTGGGCAAACAACGTTAAGTTGCGTATGCCCAAAAGCCGGATCCGCATTCTACAGGCGATTATCGGCGGCATAATTGCCGGATTCGGCGCGCGCCTGGCGATGGGGTGCAACCTTGCCGCCTTCTTTACCGGGATCCCGCAGTTTTCGCTTCACGCCTGGTTCTTTGCTGTCGCCACGGCCATTGGCTCTTACTTTGGTGCAAAATTCACTCTACTGCCGCTGTTTCGCATTCCAGTAAAAATGGTAAAAGTCAGCGCAGCGTCTCCGTTAACCCAGAAGCCCTCTCAGGCACGCCACCGTTTCCGCCTCGGAATGCTGGTCTTTTTCGCCATGATCGCATGGGCGCTCTGCACCGCTCTGAATCAGCCCAAACTCGGTCTGGCGATGCTGTTCGGTGTGGGTTTTGGTCTGCTCATTGAACGCGCGCAGATCTGCTTCACCTCCGCGTTTCGCGATATGTGGATCACCGGGCGCACGATGATGGCGAAGGCGATTATCGCCGGGATGGCGGTCAGCGCCATCGGCATCTTCAGCTATGTTCAACTGGGCGTCGAACCAAAAATCATGTGGGCCGGTCCTAACGCGGTCATTGGCGGCCTGCTGTTCGGCTTCGGGATCGTGCTGGCTGGCGGGTGTGAAACAGGCTGGATGTATCGCGCCGTCGAAGGCCAGGTGCATTACTGGTGGGTGGGGCTGGGAAATGTGATTGGTTCTACGATCCTGGCGTATTACTGGGATAACTTGTCTCCCGTCCTGGCCACCAGCTGGGACAAGGTCAACCTGCTGAATACCTTCGGGCCTCTCGGCGGCCTGTTGGTCACCTACGCCCTGCTGCTGGTCGCTTTTTTACTGGTCGTCGCACAGGAGAAACGCTTCTTCCGCCGTGCCACTGTCAAACCTGAAACGCAGGAGAACGTCGCATGAAAGAGATCGTGCCTGATTACCGTCTGGATATGGTCGGTGAGCCCTGTCCTTATCCGGCGGTTGCTACGCTTGAAGCACTACCGCAGCTTAAGAAAGGTGAAATTCTGGAGGTGGTCAGCGACTGCCCGCAGTCCATCAACAACATACCGCTGGATGCGAAAAACCACGGTTATACGGTGCTGGATATCCAGCAGGATGGACCCACCATTCGCTATCTGATTCAAAAATGATCGCTAAGGGCCTCGTAAGGGGCCTTTATCGTATTGAATTATAAGACATCTTGATCCACGGCAAAAACGCAGTTTTCGACTTAAGTAAAATCTCATTTCCCTTTTGAAGGAGGTTTTCGCGGTTTGATGTATTTACGAGCTTTACTGGTTTTCGCCTTATTGATCCCCTTCCATGCACTGTCCCTGAATTTCTCTTCTACCTTCCTGCGCCTTAATTGTCCGCAAAGAGGACTCGTCGAGGTTATTCTTCACGTTTATGACCACACTCAGGAACGATGGCACGGTCATTTTGAAACCGGCGCGGGGCACAAACGTGCGGGTGATACCGAAATTATCCCGTTTGCCAACGGCGATATTCTCTTCCATTCCCTGTCGAGCGACGCTTTCAGCTATTTATATGATGGGGAAACGATCCTGAGGCATTGCGTAAAGCTTGATGAGCGGCCGGTTTATCCGTCGTTTTGAAGTGAGCAAAGCTAACTGGCCACCCTGTGGCCAGTTTGACGGGGGATCAGAAACGATAACCCGCAGAGAACATGAACACCCACGGATCCAGGCGGGTATTGATACTTTGCTGCTGACCGCCCGCCTTGAAGCGTACGTCCGTATCAATATCCATGTACCAGACCGAGGCGTTGATCAGCCAGTCGCGGTTAATCAGGTAATCCAGACCGACCTGTCCCGCCATGCCCCACGAATCTTTCAGGCTGAGATCCGTCAGACCCGCCTCTTTACCGGTATCGTTGAATTTCTCATCAAAGAAGGTGGTGTAGTTCACACCGGCGCCAATATAAGGGCGCACCTTGCTGCTTGAGTCACCAAAGTACCATTGCGCCATCAGCGTTGGCGGTAAATGGTGAACCGTGGCGATATCACCGGTCGGCCCGAGACCCACGCGATGACGGAACGGCGTTGCTGCCAGAAGCTCAACACCAACATTATCCGTCGCCATATAGGTGAACGTTAAACCTAACTGGGTGTTATTACTGACGCTAAAACCGCCCATACCCAGCACGTTATCCGATCCTTCAGTTGGGCGAACCGTAGCCGAACCGGCACGAATAAAGAATTCGCCTGCTTCATGCGCATACGCGCCGCCAGAGAGACTGCTTAATACAAGGGCTGCCACCGCTAATTTTTTCATATCCGCTCCATCGTTGTGGTTTTAATCGCGGGTGAGAATATACTCACAAAAGGGTAATAAGTGATCTGCCACAGATCACATTAAAACCAGTAACTTAACATTCATTGATCTGGATTAATTTTTTGTTACGCATCCAAAACCAATAAGTTGTTTCCATGTCAATTTTTGGCATTTCACGGTTACAAAATTTTCCCTTTTCCCCCTCTTGCTCTTCCTCTGGCGGCTGGATAATTTATCGCTTCACAAGTTGATTTGATGCGTTCTTCTTTTGCAGGTGTGCCATGAGTGATATTAACCCGTGCATGACGTGCGGAGCCTGTTGTGCGTATTTTCGAGTCTCTTTCTACTGGGCCGAAGCCAGCGATGGCGGCGGTGCCGTTCCGGTTCATCTTACTGAGCCGTTAACCCCCTTTCTGCGCTGCATGAGCGGCACAAACCAAAAGCAGGTCCGCTGCGTCGCGCTACAAGGCGAGCCTGGGGTCTCTACCCGGTGTTCTATCTATGAGGATCGCCCCAGCCCGTGCCGGGAATTTGCCATGTCGGGGGAAGATGGGCAGGTCAACGAAGCCTGTAACCGCGCCCGCGCGCGCGTTGGATTACCGCCGCTTTACAAAGATATGCTTTTCCATACAAGCCTTGATGCTGCCACAGCAGGTGCATCCGGTGTACAATTGCCGGCTAATTAACACCTGCAATACTCAAGGAGAGTGCATGTCTATCACGGCGAAGTCTGTCTACCGTGACACGGGAAACTTTTTCCGCAATCAGTTCATAATCTTTTTACTGATCGCGTTGCTATGTGCCTTTATCACGGTGGTGCTGGGCCATGCCTTCTCACCGAGTGAAGAACAGATTGCCAGCCTCAGCCAGGGCGACCACCTTGCGGGTAGCGTGGGGTTGTTTGAACTGGTGCAAAACATGACGCCTGAGCAGCAGCAAATTCTGCTGCGCGCTTCTGCCGCGTCCACGTTCTCAGGCCTGATTGGTAATGCAATTCTGGCGGGCGGCGTTTTGCTGATGATTCAGCTGGTATCGGCGGGTCACCGGGTCAGCGCCTTGCGGGCGATTGGTGCCAGCGCGCCGGTCTTACCTAAGCTGTTTATCCTGATCTTTTTAACCACCCTGCTGGTGCAGATGGGGATTATGCTGGTCGTGGTGCCGGGTGTGTTACTGGCTATCGTGCTCTCATTTGCGCCGGTGATGGTCGTGCAGGATAAAATGGGGATTTTTACCGCGATGCGCAGCAGCATCAGACTGGCATGGGCTAATATGCGTCTGGTGGCGCCCGCCGTGATCGGCTGGCTGCTGGCCAAAACGCTGCTGTTATTGTTTGCGCCGAATTTTGCGGTATTAACGCCCAATGTTGGCGCGGTAGTGGCGAATACGCTGAGCAATCTGATTTCAGCGGTACTGCTGGTCTATCTGTTCCGCCTGTATATGTTAATTCGTCAGTAATCCCGAGGCGGGGGGCATCGCTGTCTCCCGCCCCACTCAGAAGATGGAATCACAGAATGAAGCAGTTTCTTGATTTTTTACCGCTCGTGGTCTTTTTTGCTTTTTATAAGCTGTACGATATTTATGCCGCCACCACTGCGCTGATCGTTGCAACCGCCGTCGTACTGATCTACAGCTGGGTTCGCTATCGTAAAGTCGAAAAAATGGCGCTGGTCACCTTCGTCCTGGTCGCCGTTTTCGGTGGGCTTACCCTTTTCTTCCACAATGATGAATTTATTAAGTGGAAAGTGACCGTCATTTACGCGCTGTTTGCGGGCGCATTGTTAATCAGCCAGTGGGTGATGAAAAAGCCGCTGATCCAGCGCATGCTGGGCAAAGAGCTGACGCTGCCTCAACACGTCTGGTCCCGTCTGAATATCGCCTGGGCGGTCTTCTTTATTCTCTGCGGTCTCGCTAACATCTATATTGCTTTCTGGCTGCCGCAGAATATCTGGGTCAATTTTAAGGTCTTTGGCCTGACCGCGCTGACGCTTATCTTCACGCTGTTAAGCGGCGTATATATTTATCGCCACATGCCGCAGGACGACAAGCACTGATTACTGACTGACCAGAACGTCAACGACAGGTGTTCTGGTCTATTCTCTCCGCTGTGAAATCATAGTAGCATCCCGCCTGAAGTCTTCCGTTACGAGTTAAAACAATGACAACAACTAACGCCCCTCAGGGCGAACTGGTTTTACGCACACTGGCAATGCCCGCTGACACCAATGCCAATGGCGATATTTTTGGCGGCTGGCTGATGTCGCAGATGGATATGGGCGGCGCAATTCTGGCAAAAGAGATCGCCCACGGGCGCGTGGTGACGGTGCGGGTGGACGGCATGACCTTCCTGCGCCCGGTTGCGGTAGGGGATGTGGTTTGCTGCTACGCGCGCTGCGTGAAACGCGGCAATACCTCCATTTCCATCAACATCGAAGTCTGGGTGAAGAAAGTCTCTTCTGAGCCGATTGGGCAGCGTTATAAGGCCACTGAAGCGCTGTTTATTTATGTCGCAGTGGACAGCGAGGGTAAACCTCGTCAACTTCCACAAGCCTGATCGACAGGCAAAAAAAAAGCCTCCTTTCGGAGGCTTTTTTTATTCCATCTGCGCCCCGCCGTTCAGGCGGAAAACGATATTAACAATCAATCCGCTGCCCGGCTTGCCAGGCTCATAGCGCCATCTGCGCATGGCAGATTTCACTTCGCGCTCAAACATATTAGAAGGCTGAGCGGACAAGATTTCCACGTTATCCACGCGCCCATCCGCGGTCACGTCGAATTTCACCCGTACGCGACCTTCAATACGTAAGGCCTGAGCTCGCGCCGGGTACTGGGGCTGGTTGCGGCTTACGGCACGCGGGCCCGCTGGCGCGGTAACCGTTGGCTTTGAAGTCGTTGCCGTATTGTTCATCACCGGACGTGAAGGCGCTGCATTTTCTACCGGCTGGGTCGCGCGCGGTTCAACCGGACGTTCCTCGCGTTTCGGACGCTCTTCGACCTTCTTCACCGGTTTTGGCTTCGGCTTAGGTTTTGGCTTCGGTTCAGGCTTGTGGATCACCACCGGGGCTTCCTTCGGTGGCGCCGGAACAGGCTCGGGTTCTGGCTCCGGTTCAGCCACCGGCTGTGGCGGCGGAGGGGCAACCTGCGGCGGTTCGAGATCCGCTGGCGATACCATCGTCACCGAAATCGGCTGCGCGGGCGCTGGCATTTCAATAACCTGATGAACCGAGGTATACAGCAGACCCGCCACAACGGCACCGTGAATCACGACAGAAAGCAGCGTCGGCCAGGGAAAGCGGCGAGGTAAATCAAGGGTCATCGAAGTCATAATCATCAACGTTAAAAAACCGAACACTGATTTTAAATGCAAATAGCAATCATATTCAATAAGACACTTTGTTCTGACGCAACTTTAGCGCATGAGAGGCCAAAAAAGGCGCATTCAGATCAGGGTATTAACATTGTTTTTATTTTACATTGCAGTCGTTTGCCCTTTCACATAACGTAACTGACACTTTTACCGGTTAAGGAGCTTCGCCGTGTTTTACGTGATTTACTCTGAAGATGTTGCTGATTCGCTCGAAAAACGCCAGGCTGTGCGCCCTGCGCATCTGGCACGTTTGCAGTTGCTTCAGGATGAAGGTCGATTACTGACCGCCGGCCCTATGCCTGCAGTAGACAGTAACGATCCGGGCGCCGCCGGTTTTGCCGGCTCTACGGTTATTGCTGAGTTTGAATCCCAGGAAGCCGCTCAGGCCTGGGCTGACGCAGATCCGTATGTTGCGGCAGGTGTATATGCGAAAGTGACGGTTCGACCGTATAAGAAAGTGTTCTGATACCAAAGCGGCTCCGCAAGGAGCCTTTTTTATAGCGCCGGTTGTGCGTCTTTATACCGGGTAAACTGCTGCTCTGTAATTAGGCTTCCCCACTGGTCGCCTTCCCACTCTTTTACCAGCGTAAACCCAAACGACTCGTACAGACGCCGGGCGGCGGTCAGCTTATTGAATGTCCAGAGGTGCACGGCTGAAAAACCGGCGCTGTCGCAAAAACGCATCGCTTCATTCAGCAGTTTTTTCCCCACGCCGTGTCCCCGACAGCCATCATCAAGAATAAACCAGCGAAGATGGGCTTCACCCGGTGCCAGATCCTCGCCATCGATCGCCACTGACCCCACTATCCTGCCGTTCATCATTGCCAGCCAGATCTGGTTGCACGGCTTATCCAACCGTTCACTAAATTCTGCGAGTCCTGTCGCCACTTTGGCCTCAAAAAAGCGGCCAAAATGATGTTCACGAGCGTAATAACTCCCGTGCATTTCCGCTATACGGCCAATCATGCCGGGGATATACCCCTGCACTATCGGAAGCTCGTCAGGGTGCATCTCGTTGCCCGACTCACGGCATGCCTGCAGCGCATTGGCATAAAGGGTGAGCCCCTCCGAAATGGTCTGCTGCTGGGCAGGAGCAAGACATTTTATTGCTGAGACCACGCGCTCGTTGCTGAAGGCATTAATTTTGCTGACCGTCTCGTGACCTTTCGCGGTCAGCCTGAGGCTCTTTGCTCTCGCGTCCTCAGTAGAAATAACTTCCTCGAGTTCGCCCGCGGCAATCAGGCGAGCAAGCATCCGGCTGACGCTGGACTTTTCCAGGCCCAGCAGTTGCACCAGCTGACTCGCCGTCATCTGTTTGCGTAAGGCGATTTCGACCAGGGTATGGACGGCCGAAGGTGAGTAGCTCGTTGAAGCCAGGGTAGAACCCATAAAACCTAACTCTCGCACCATGAGGCGCGAGGAACGTCGAATAACGCTGACTACCGGGGTTTCGCTGTGCATGTTCTGTCCTCACCATTTAGTTGTACTATACAACTAAATGGTGAGGCGTTGTCAAAAAGAATGAAAAAGGCTCCCGCAGGAGCTTTTTAACGTTTCATAACAAACTGAAATAAAAGGAATTATTTCGAGTCACGTCCACAAACTGACCACATCGATATGAAATGCCCCTAGCGGGCATTTCTCTTTGAATTCAGGTAAGTAAATGAGAATGATTGCTTAGATTGGCAAGAATCATTCTTTTACACTTATGGTGACAGCCTCAGGAAATCCTATCTGGCTATAACACATAGTTTCTGTAATGAAGAATTTCTCATTAATTAAATTAACAACTTCATACTCTTCCAGTCCCGATAGTTTAGTTAAGGCGCGAAGAGTCTGACCATACCAATCAGGGTCGAACATGTTTATGTGCATATTTATTTCAATTGCATCCTCCTCCCAAGAATTTTGAGGTATTACGCCCTCCAGTTCGAAAGCTCTCATCAAATCAGTCACATAAGACATTCTAAAAAATAATGAGATGAAAAGTCTTAAATTCATGTGAGTAAACATAGTCGGTAAGCTCGATGGAAATTGATGAAATCTATAGATTAAACGGCTAACAAATGCTGCAGAATCTACCGAATTAACAGGAAGTAATGTTCCTATGACACTTACTGCTCCACTTATTAAGAAACCATTTGCCACAGAAGCATGAGATCCACTAAGAGCTGAAGTTAAGCAAGCGCTAAGAATTACAATAGGAGGCACTCTAACAATTTTTCTCAGCTCCCATGTATCAATTCTCTCCTCTCCAATTATTAGCCAGCCATGACTTTTATCTCCTCCGTGATCGCCATGACAATCAAGCACTAATAAATAACCATCATAATGATTTAATGCTTCCATAAATTCCTTTTTGGTTCTAACATCAACTATTTCATACTGCAAATCGGGCATGTGAGGCATGAAACAATCCAAAGCATGTTCCAAATGGAATTTAATATGGTCATCTGGTTCAAAAGATCGTATAATTAACACTTTTTTTAGTTCGGATGATTTTATTAAAACCCGTGGAAATGAAGCTGCATTTTGTAATAACACATTTCCTGGCGTTGTATTAACTCTAGATATTTCGTGGCTGAACATAATTGGCAGATGACCTATTCTTATCCAATCCAAAGGAGTATCAGTAACAAAAGTAATATCATTATAGTTCTTCGATATATGATCTCTTAACTTTGCTCCAAGTATTCTTTTTATAATTGTATTAAAAGCCTTAACTTTCTTTATAAATACCGGGTGTTTAATGTCGTATTGGCGTGCTAGATCTTCAATTTTCTTTATGATATTGCTTTGATGATTTATAGCATTTGGCAATCTTATGGCTGGAATTTTTTTATTCATGCTTAAAAACATTATTGCGGTAGTGGTCAATCGCATCTCAGAGCGTCTGAGCTTAATTAAATACCTAAACACAGGATCTCTAGATATGTTATTTTTTTTACCACCATCATGTTCCATGACAATTCTAAAACCTGAATAATCTGGATTTCTTAACACACCACTGATCAAAAATTTCTTTTGATCGATATTTAAGTTTTCTTCAATAAACTCATATATCTCATTATCTGTATCATAAAGGTAGGAATACATTCCTGGTGCATATAGAATTATTTCTGACGGTGGTTCCTTACCTAATTCTTCTAAACAGTTTTTATAAGTGACGACACCATCCAACATAGAATTTATGAACTCACGCTTACTACTCCCGTCTTTAATTCTCTTTGGAGGAGAAAGCATGAAGCCTAACGATTCAATAAGTAACTCATTGGGCAATGTCGTATTATTTAACGTTGAGCTCAACCCACACCGTTTAAACGTCGCCCCACGTCTTTTAAACCTAGTTAATAATTTTTTTTCTCCACTTTTTTTTATGATTTTACTTTCTATGAGTTTAAGCCTTGAAAAAATAAATTTATCGTATGAATAAATGCTATTGATCTCACCGAATTTTAGTTCTGCCAACTTACTATCGGAACAAATAATGGGCGGTATTACAAACTGCTTAGAAAATTCTTTCACATAATGATAGTCTTTTGAAATACAGAAAATTATACAAAAATTTGTTTCAAACAAGCCTGGAATATTATATATATTCTCTTTTGAAATTAATACAATTGGATTTTGAGTCTCTAGTCTAGTTCTTTGCTCACCATCATCCAAAACAAATATATCTCTAATATGTTTTGGCGCTTTGCCAACCAACATTAGTATCTCACTAACATTGGAATTTATTACTCCTATATCAAATCCTTGAAGAATTGATTGCTCGCCAGTAGTTGGCATCAAAACGAGCTTAAGTATATCCCCTTGACCTTGTAGTAATTCCATGTTAACACCCTCAATCACACGAAGCTAATAATTGTACATAACCAAATCACAACGATATTTGTTAATGAATACGATTATACCCAGTGCATTTGTTGCTGCCCATTTTTATCAGCGTGCGCTGGCGCAGGCTCTATCACGTTTGGTAATGATATAAATCGCTCGATAGTTTCAGTCGTAACAAATGTGCAACTGCAGTTGATGTTTGTGCATTGGTGATACCGCTCTTTGGTCGTGTCAGTAAAATAGCGACTTGTGCGGGCGTGAGCGGCGAAATGGCATTTTGGACAGTGAAACATGTCGAGCACCTCATTTAATTTCTGATGCGTTAATTTTACTAAATTTATCTTTATATAACAAATAGTTAAAAATATACCATTGCGTTAACTCTTCGCTTTCATACTCCACATCCGAAACCTTAACCTCAAGCTCTAAGCCCGTCGTGTAGCCGTTCCCGTTGAGGTTATGCACCACCCGGCTGATTATCCACGCCTGCTCGTCTATGACGCGCTTAAACCCTTTCACCGCGATTGGCGTTTCAGGAAATAAATCTGCCCGGCCGATCGCCAGCGAGATTGAAAACTCCGCGACACCTCGCTGCAGCTTGTCCCACTTCGCCTGAGCGGCGCGCATGGCCTGCGCCTTTGTCGCGTAAATGGTCGTCAGCTCCAGCACGTTGTCAGCCTCACCGGCCATATACTCACCCTCGCGCGCTTCCTGCTCTTTTTTGGCTTTGGCCTTTGCCGGGGCTTTGGTCGCTTTCGGGTGCTGCAGCGCGCGGAGGTGCTGCTCTTTCCGTTTGCGCGCGAGCTTCACCTTTTGCTTTTGCGGCTTCGGGTCTTTGGTGTGCAACCATTTTGCCGACACGCCGGTATAGGCTTCCCGGTCAGCAATGGCAAACTGATGACGATTGCCATCACCCCGCTCAAGCGTCATCTGCGGAATGCGCTTCCCGCTGGCCGTCTTACCGCTCCCCGCTTTCAGGAATAACAGTTTCCCCACTTTTACCGAGACCGCCTCCCCGTTCCGGTCAGCCAGGCGGGACAGAAATACCGCGTCGGATTCCTGCGACTGGTCAATGTGAGGAACTGTGACGGCTTTCAGCGTGTCGGCCACGCTGGCCGTCAGTTTATTGCGTGCCGCAATCGTCTCCACAATTTGCCCGAGCGTGGTGTCATGCCATGACTGTTCCTGGCGCGAGTTCAGCGTCCCGCGAAGATCGGCGCTTCTCCCCCGGATGGTCAGCGTATCAGGTGCGCCCCTGTGCTCGATTTCGTCGACCGTGAACGTCCCTTTTTTATCAGCGCTGCACCCTGCCAGCCTAACCACAGTGTCAGGGATGTTCCGCGCGGCGGCATTGCTATCTGGCCGTCAGTATCATCGAGCTCGATATCGAGCTGGTCGGCCTCGAATCCGCGATTGTCGGTCATGGTCAGGCTGATAAGGCGGTCACTGAAATCCTGCGTGATATCCTCGTTATCCAGCTTGAGCATAAACGCCGGAGCTATCTTCGCCCCGGCCTGAATATCCATACCTGTAATCATCCTGCCAGCCCTCCCAGCCAGTCACTGGCAGACGTGACCAGATTGTCGGCCTGCGTTTTCATGTCGCCATAAATGGCCACCAGCGATTTATCGACCCGTTTAAGGGATAGGCTAAACTCGATTTTTCTCGCCGCCCCGTCGCTGAATAACTCGGTGTGCGTGTGCGTCACTTTGTCGATGGCCGAGAGATTTACGTGCAGCTCCCTCACTTTGTCGATGGCCGAGAGATTTACGTGCAGCTCCCTCACTTTGTCGATGGCCGAGAGATTTACGTGCAGCTCCCACTTCTGGATCGCGGAATATCACGCGGCCATAATCTGCAGGCGCAGCGCCGGGGTCTGCAGCTGGCCAATCATTTGCGAAAGGAGCGAGCCGTATTCACGACGCATGACGCGCGAGCCAATCGGCGTGACCAGAATGTCGCGCAAGCTTTGGCGGATAAGCTCAACCTCAGAGATACTGAGCCCGGTCTGGCTGTTCATTCCCAGATAACGCACCGTCATTGCGTCCCCTTAGTCCAGCTTCCGTCGCTCTGAACGTTTCCATGTGCGTGGTTATCCACCTGCACGCCGTTTGATTTCAGTGTCCCGCCGGTGTGCTCGATGTGCC
>NZ_QPFW01000239.1:0-66050 GCF_008122455.1 Enterobacter sp. C6 | reverse complement strand
CTTCACCCGGCCTGTCTCCCGGTGCCATGAAGATAGGATCAAGACCCGGAATCAGCTCCCAGCCGAGCAGGAATTTGATCACCGCAGCCGCCAGACCGAGGGTGATCAGCGCGACGAGGAATTTCGCGAAGATCTGGAAGCCGTTGATCATTTTTTCCGGGATGAATTTCAATCCCAGCGCCACCAGCACGGCCACGATCAGCACCGGGATCATGTTCATCAGGATCAGCGCAAAGGTGAACTCCACCGGCTGACCATTGATTTCGACGCCGGAGTACATCGCGACCAAACCACCCGCAATACAGCCAACTGGAATGGTGACAATACCGGCCAGCACGCCCAGCGCCAGATAACGACGATCAGACGGTTCAATAATTCCCAGCGCAACCGGAATGGAGAAGACCAGCGTCGGCCCCATCATCGCTCCGAGGATCAGGCCAGAGTACAGCCACGCCGCAACGTCGCCGCCCGCCAGTTCTTTCGCCAGGAAGAAGCCGCCCATATCGCATGCCAGCAGCGTTCCGGCAAACATCGACGGGTTTGCGCCCAGCATTTCGTACAGCGGAATAATCACCGGCCCAAGCACATGCGCCAGTACGGGTGCCAGCGCGGTCATACCGACCATTGCCAGGCCCAGCGCGCCCATCGCCATGAAACCTTCTTCAAACTGGCCGCCAGAACCCTCAATACTCTTACCGAACTTACCGAGGAAGCGCGCCGAACCGCCGAACTGCGACAGGATCCTGTCCACGGCGGCAATCAGCATAAAGAACATCATGATGTACATGATGATTTCGTTAATTCCCATAACCTTCACTCCCTGTCATATGTGTATTTATTGTGCCGTCGCATACAACGCGATAATGTCGGCCTGCGTGGCGGTGCGTGGGTTACTGCGAATACAAATATCCTCCAGCGCGGCATGCGCCCATGCGCTGTAATGCTCGGGCTTTGCCCCAACGTCAGAGAGTCGTTTTGTCTGGCCCACTTCACTAATCAGCTCGCTGACGGCGTTGATGGCATCGCGATCGTCCGACTTCTTGTTGGTTAACGCCCGTCCGATATGGCTGAAGCGCTCACGACACACCATGCGGTTGAACCCCATTACCGTGGGCAGCAGCATGGCGTTAGCCTGTCCGTGCGGGATATGCAGCGCAGCGCCCGGCTGGTGCGCCATCGCATGACACAAGCCCAGTCCCGCGCTGGAAAACGCCATTCCCGCCATGCAGGACGCCAGCAGCATGCTTTCCCGCGCCGCCAGATCCTGACCGTAGCCGACGGCCTTTGGCAGTGATTTACCGATCATCGCAATCGCGCCAATCGCCAGGCTGTCGGTAAACGGCGTCGCGTTCAGCGCGCTATATGCTTCAAGGGCGTGCGTCAGCGCATCGATCCCGGTCATCGCCGTGACGTGTGCGGGCACACCTTCCGTCAGCGCGGCGTCAAGGATCGCCACATCCGGCATCAGCAGTGCGTGGGCCAGCACTTGTTTAAGTCCTGTCGCGGCGTCGATAATCACCGTGACGTTAGTGGTTTCTGAGCCTGTTCCGGCGGTAGTTGGCACCGCAATCAGCGGCAGACGCGCACGCAACACGCTGTGCTCCGTCATGTCAGCCAGCGTCTGCGTGGGGTTGGTCACCAGCAACGCGACTGCCTTTGCGGCATCCAGTACGGAACCGCCGCCGAAGGCCACAACGCTATCGCACTTCGATTCACGCAATTGCGCGACCGCCGCGCAGACGTCCGTAATGCACGGTTCGCCCGCCGGACATGGCCACAGCGTCATCGCCACGCCTTTCATCGCCAGGCTGCGCTCCAGTGCAGCGGTCATCCCCGCCTGATGCAGGAAACGATCAACCATGACGAACATATGCGTCAGTCCGCGCGCTTTTGCTTCCTGCCCACAGGTACTCAGCGCTCCCAGTCCACATAACGTAACCGGTGGAACGCTAAACGTTTTTACGCGTTGCAGATTCAGGGTATCGAATGCCTGAAAGAGCGCGGTCTGCAATTCAGCTTGCATAGATTCCTTCCGCTTTTTCTTTTCCGCTATTTGCAATCGCCAGCGGAGTCATAAACAGGCTGTGCTGGGGTAAATGCACCTGCAGCTTCGGAAAACGCTTACGGAACAGTTCATCAACGCCCGGCTGCATACAGGAGCCACCGGCCAGCCACAAATCAGCGACGCCCTGTCCGGCTATATGGTGAGCCACGATTTCCGCCATCTTTTCGTAGACCGGCTTAACCACTGGCCAGATTTCTTTGCCATTGCTGCGCTTGTACTGCTCGGCTTCCTCCAACTGGATGCGACGGTTCCCGGCGAGGGTCAGGGAAATATGATGCCCGCCGGTCGCTTCATCGGCGGAATAGATCACTTTGCCCTGTCTAACAATGGCAATCCCGGTGGTACCGCCCCCGATATCCACCACGCCAGCGTTATCGAGCTGCAACAGGTCCGCCACCGCGGTCGGTTCGTCGAGCACATGACTCACTTCAAGTCCGGCAGACTCCAGCACGTTGATCGAAATGCGCCGGTCCGTTCCCGGTGGAAACGAGGTTGCCGCATGGGTAAAGCGGCAACCCAGCTGTTGTTCGAGCGTATCGAGATGGCGACGAACGAGGGTCACCGCGCCGAAGAAATCCCAGACGATGCCATCGCGCACGACATCGGCCCAGTCCAGGCAAACCGCAACCGGCTGTCCGTCACTGTCGACAACCATCGACACCACATCACACGTTCCCAAATCAACGCCCAGCCACAGCGGCGAATCGCTCGCAGCAGGCGTCTGGTTACATAGCGCTGCCGCTTTTTGCAGCCTGGGTGTCAGCCAACGCTGTTCGTCGTGCGCCATCCCTTTTACTCCTTATACAATTCTGAAGGCGTCCACCAACACACAGCGACGCAGACGCACAAACGTGCGCGCGCTGGTCACCCCTTCCCCGGTTGGTGTGGTAATGGTCATCGTGGTCCAGCCTTCGCCGCCGAGCCCAAGCCCCGCAATACACGGTCCGTTCTTGACGAAAATGCTGGTATCAATGGCGTTTGCCATGCGGTTCATGTTGTCGATATTGCGCGAATGCATCGCCGCCGTATGGTGACAGCCGCCTTCAAGCTTGACCGCCAGTTCAATGGCCTCATCGACGCTGGCGACCCGCACGACAGGCAGCACCGGCATCATCAATTCGGTGACGGCAAACGGATGCGTCGCTGAGGTTTCGACGAATAACAGCCGCGTTTGCTCTGGTACGGTCAGACCAATCGTCGCCGCGATTTTTCCTGCATCGCGGCCTACCCAGTCACGACTGACCGTGCCTTTACCGCGCTCATCGATATTTTTCAGCAGCACAGGTTGCAGCTGTTCGGCCTGAGCCGCAGTCAGTTTCACCGCATGCTGGCTTTCCATCAGGCGCATCAGTTCGTCGGCAACGCTATCCACGACGATCAGGACTTTTTCATCGGCGCAGATAATGTTGTTATCAAACGATGCGCCTTTGACGATCGACTGCGCCGCGCGGGCCAGGTCGGCCGTTTCATCCACCACCACCGGCGGGTTACCCGCACCGGCGGCAATCAGACGCTTGTTGGTGTGCTTACGCGCAGCATCCACTACGGCTTCACCGCCGGTCACCACCAGCAGGCCGATGCCTGGGTACTTGAACAGGCGCTGGGCGGTTTCGATATCCGGATTGGCAACGGTCACCAGCAGGTTTGCCGGGCCGCCTGCGGCAACAATCGCCTGGTTAAGCAGCGTAATGGCGCGCTGAGAGATTTTTTTTGCCGCAGGATGCGGAGCGAAGACCACGCTGTTGCCAGCGGCAATCAGGCTGATGGCGTTGTTAATAACGGTTGCGGCAGGGTTGGTAGACGGCGTCACCGAGGCCACTACGCCCCACGGCGCATTTTCAATCAGCGTCAGGCCGTTATCGCCGGTCAGGACCTGTGGAGAGAGGCATTCCACCCCCGGCGTACCGCGTGCCTGCGCCACGTTTTTGGCAAATTTATCGTCAACGCGTCCCATGCCGGTTTCTGTGACGGCAAGTTCCGCTAATTCTCTGGCGTGCTTTTCGCCCGCCTCGCGAAGAGCCGCGATAGCCAACTGACGCATGGCGACGCTTTTCAACCCCTGCTGGGCCAGTTTTGCTGCCGTCACTGCGTCATCCAGGGAGGCAAAAACGCCCATTTCTTGAACGGCACTGACGGACTGGCTGCTGTCTTTCATTTTCAGCAGCACCGCTTTCACGACCTGTTCAATATCCTGTTGATTCATGATTTTCTGCCTTATTTATGGAAGATCACCTGGCCACCAGCCACCACTTCATCGACGATGCCAATCACGCACAGATCGACAGGTGATGATTCGTGACGGTGCGCCTGACGGGCTGAGCTGCCGCTGACCAGCAGCACCCATTCCCCGGTTCCCGCTCCGATGCTGTCGATAGCAACAGCACACTGGCCGTCGGGATTACCCTGGGCATCAATCATTTCCACCATCAGCAACTTGTCGTGCGCGAGCCCCTGATGGCGTACGGTACAAACAATTTGTCCTGTGACGATTGCCAGTTTCATACGCGCCTCCGTGGCATATTTCAGGTAAAACCTCCCCCTACCCTCCGCAGAAGGTAATGTGAAAAGGAGAGAGGATGACGCCAGCAATGAAATTTGTGGCGTCACATGGACGACTTACATGTCGTTGCTGTCGCCTTTAAAGCTGATCGGGAACACTTCTTCCAGATCGCCATGCGGACGCGGGATCACGTGTACGGAAACCAGCTCGCCAATACGCTGTGCAGCCGCAGCACCTGCGTCTGTTGCCGCTTTACATGCCGCTACGTCGCCACGGACCATAGCAGTGACCAGACCGCCACCGATCTGCTTCACGCCAACCAGTTTCACACGTGCCGCTTTAACCATTGCGTCAGAAGCCTCAATCAGTGCAACCAGGCCCCGGGTTTCAATCATTCCTAATGCTTCCATTTTGCTTTCCTCTTAAGTCAAAGGGGTCCAGAACGGGACCTTATACAACCAGTGTGTGCGAGGCGTTTTCACGACTCACGTCAGTCTGGCGCGGCACAGCGGCCACCAACGCCAGTTCGATAATTTCCTGTACGCTACAGCCGCGAGAGAGGTCGTGAAGCGGTGCGGCAAGCCCCTGAATCAAGGGGCCAACGGCGCGATACCCTCCCAAACGCTGGGCAATTTTGTAGCCAATATTGCCTGCCTCCAGCGACGGGAAAACCATCACGTTGGCATTGCCCTTTAACGGACTGGCGGGCGCTTTTTGCGCGGCGACTTCCGGAACAAAGGCGGCATCAAATTGCAGTTCGCCATCCACGATAAGCTGCGGGGCACGCTCACGAACAATCTCCGTCGCCTGCTGCACGTTAGCGACGTTGGGATGGCGAGCGCTGCCATTACTTGAAAACGACAGCATGGCCACGCGCGGCTCTTCCCCCGTGATCCCCTGCCATGTCTGCGCGCTGGCAATCGCAATATCCGCCAGCTGTGCGGCGGTGGGCTGCGGCACGACGCTGCAATCGGCAAACCCTAATGACGGCCCGAGATACTGCGGCAGCATCAGGAAAATTGACGACAGCGTTTTACAGCCTGGCTGTAGCCCAATAATGCGCAAACCGGCGCGCAGCACGTTGGCCGTCGACGATAGATTGCCCGCAATACAGACGTCAGCTTTACCCGCGCTGACCATTGCCGCGGCGAACATCAGCGGATCGTTGAGTTTTTCCCGGGCATCCGAAGGCGTTTTATCTCCCGCGCGGGCCAACCAGCGCAGCGCAAACTCTTCACGCATTGGCAGGTTGCTTTGCGGATCGATAACCTGAATGCCATCCATCGCCACCCGGTGGCTGAGAGCAAACTGGCGCAGCGCAAACGGACTGGCGACGAGAATGGGACGCGCCAGACGGTGCTGATGCAGATAATTTGCCGCCTTCAGTACCCGAACATCCAGCGCATCCGGAAACACCACCCGTGCAGGTGAGCGGTGGGAGAGTTGACGAGCACGTTCAATGATCATGGTTTCTCCCCCAGTCGCTGTTGAATTTGGCTAACCGTCAGCGGGTGCTTCGCAACGCTCAGAATCATCATGACGTAGACCGTACTGGAAAGGCGGTTGAGCGCCTGCATGATGTCCGGTCGCATGACTTCAAAACTACGGGTGATGAAAACCTGGGCCGCCACCGTCTCCGTTTCACGGACTTTGGTACGCAGCAGATTAAGCAGCGCGCAATCATGTCCGTGACTGGCTTCAGGCACCAGATGGTCGTGGTCCAGATAGCGCAGCGGCTGATGCGAAAGGCGGTGTAAATCGTCGTCACTTAAGCCGACGATAGCTTGTGCTCCCAGCAGCTCGTCCATCGCATCGGCGCGCATAATGTTGCCCAGGCGCGAACGGATATCCGAAAGCCACGGCTGCCACGGTTGCCCAAGCTCTATCTGCAACCACACGGCCAGCGCGATGGTGCTGTCCAGCGCGGCGCGAAATCCCAGGCGCGGATCACTTTTGGCAACCATCTTGTCCGCCGTCAGATGCGTCAGCGTGTCAGATTTCTTCGCCACCGGTTGATGACACAGTTCGCAGCTGGCCTGTGGATGCGTATCGCTGCTGGTTAACCCATGCACCGGCTGCGGCTGCTGGTCTTCGTCAGCAATAAACAGGCTGCCCTGCCCGTCGATAAACTTAATGCGCAGATGTCGGCTTTCCAGTAATTCCCGGGCAGACGGCGTCAGGCGAGCGTCAGCGGGGAGATGAATTTCAGCCCCTTCGCTGAGCGTATGATTCGCTCTGAGCCATGCTTCGGTAATGAAATCCTTCATACATCCGCCTTAGCAGGACTGCCAGTTCGCAGGCCAGGCCACATACAGAAACTTCACCGTCGAGGGCGTACCAAATTCGATGCTGGAGCCTTTCGGGATAAACATCACGTCCCCGACTTTAGCAATCATGGTTTCGCCTTCGTGACGAACGTGCAGCTCACCTTCCAGAATCATGTCGATTTCGTCGTAGTTCAGCGTCCATGGGAAAAAGGCGTTATCCCACTGCATGAACCCGGCGGCCATACTGCTGCCGTCCTGGTCGGTCACCAGATCGGTTAACCCCACACAGTGCGGCTGTGCGCCGTCAAAACGACCAAACTTCACGCTACTGCCGTCGATGACTTTGACGCCGCCTTTGCCAGTCACCGAGTTAAAGCTCGGCTGCATTCCGCCCTGCTCCAGCGACTGCTTCTCCTTCATGACTTTGTCCATCAGTTGGGCAACCAGGCTTTCGGTAAACTGTCCTTCCGGTAACTGTGCAATGATGGTTTCGCGAATGCGTTGGTTTTCCGTTTTGCCATCAATCACCGCAGCCGGTTTAGCAGCGGCTGCGCATGGCGTGGATTCATCGCATTCGCTGATGGTGACGCCCAGCAGCTCCGCAACTTCGCGCGCCTCCGGGGTGATGATGCTGGCGCGCAGAACAACTGACATTTCCTGTTCGCCGCGTGCGTGGGCCGCACGAATATCGTTAGCTGTGATGAGTTTTTTCACCTGCCCTTTCCTCCTTTTGGCTGAGCTCAGTCAGATAATCCACCAGATGCTGCACGCTGCTCGGGTCATGGCTATTGAGCTCAAAAATCGGCTCCTGAAACCCCATCCCGCAAAGAAGTTGTTGCGTTGCGGCGACGTCGGCATCCGGCAGGTCCGTTTTGCTGATAACGGCGATTTGTCGTTTACTTGCGCCAATATCCAGCAGCCCGGCAGGTAAGCGACTTTCTTTATCATTTGCCGCATGTATATAAATCAACGTATCGACATCCTGCAGCGTAGTAATTAAGGCGTGATACCAGCGAGGATGGCTAAAATATTCCCCTGGCGTATCGATATCGCCATTCTCATTAAACTCCACGGCCTGTGTTTTTCTGGCGAGGGAATAATTTCCCTGTAGCGCATTAAAGAGCGTCGTTTTCCCCGCCCCCACCGTACCGACAAACGCAATACGTTTCATCGCCGCCTCAGATTAACTTTTTGTCAGATTGCACAATGTGAAATTTAATAACCGGCCCAGACCACTTACCGTCTGTAATAACGCTTCTTCTACCGCGCCTACCGAGCCGTAGATAACCAGCGCACCGCTGAATCGATCGAGAAAACCGATATGTACATCTGCCGCCTTCAGGGCTAAGTCACCGGCAATCATCGCCGTTTCCCCTGGCGTCAGCGTCATGATGCCGATGGCACCGGCTTCGGGAACGCCGATCTTTTTCGCCAGTTCCTCTCCGGGGTGCGCAATGAGATGCGCCAGCGTGACCTGTTTCCCCGGCACAAATTCCTGGATAATGCGTTCTTTTTCCATTGCTCACCGCCTCCTCTAAAACTGCCCTCATCGTGGCAATTTTTTGTCAGAGCAAATAACAAAATTCGGCAACCAGGTTTAAAAGGTGAAGTGGATCACTAAGAAAGGGAAAATAAAAAGGCGCGGGAGAAACCCGCGCCGGAAATAAATTAAAGTGATATTACAGCGGCTGCGTCTGCGCCTCAACCACCGCCAGCGCCACCATGTTCACGATACGACGCACGGAGGCAATCGGCGTTAACACGTGCACCGGTTTCGCCACGCCCATCAGCACCGGTCCTACGGTCACCCCTTCAGAGCTGGAGACGCGCAGCAGGTTATAGCTGATACGCGCCGCTTCCACGTTCGGCATAATCAGGATGTTAGCCGCTCCCTTCAGCGGGCTGTCCGGCATACGTTCGTTACGGATGCTCTCCACCAGCGCCGCATCGCCGTGCATTTCCCCGTCAATCATCAACTCCGGCGCGCGCTCGCGCACCAGCGCCAGCGTCTCACGCATTTTGCAGGCCGCCGCGGATTTAGACGAACCAAAGTTAGAGTGCGACAGCAGCGCCACCTTCGGCTCGATACCAAAGCGACGCACGGTCTCGGCGGCCATCACGGTGATCTCCGCCAGCTCGTCCGGGGTCGGATCGTCGTTAACGTAGGTATCAGCAATAAAGGTGTTGCCGCTTGGCAGCAGCAGCGCGTTCATCGCCCCGGCGGTATGGACGCCATCGCGATAGCCAAAGATCTCCTGCACCACGCTAAAGTGCTCGTGGTAATCGCCGATGGTGCCGCAGATCAGCGCATCCGCCTCGCCGCGATGGACCATGATCGCGCCGATCACCGTCGTGTTGCTGATCACCGCTTTCTGCGCCTGCTCCTGAGTGATCCCCCGACGCTTCATGATCGCGTAGTATTCGCTCCAGTACTCTTTGAAGCGCGGATCGGATTCGTTGTTGACGATCTCGAAGTCGACGCCCGGCTTAATCTGCAGGCCCAGCTTCTGGATACGCATTTCGATCACGCTCGGACGACCAATCAGAATCGGCTTCGCCAGGCCTAAGGTGATCAGCTCCTGGGTGGCGTGCAGCACGCGTGCCTCTTCCCCTTCCGCCAGCACCACGCGCTTCGCGTCGGCACGCGCCTGGGAGAAGATCGGCTTCATGAACAGGTTGGTTTTATAGACAAACTCGGTGAGCTTATCGACGTAAGCGTCGAAATCGTGAATCGGACGCGTCGCCACGCCGGAGTCCATCGCCGCTTTGGCCACCGCTGGCGCAATTTTGACAATCAGACGCGGGTCGAACGGTTTTGGAATGATGTAGTCCGGACCGAAGCTCAGATCCTGATCGCCGTACGCAGACGCGACCACTTCGCTCTGCTCGGCGTGCGCCAGCTCCGCGATGGCGTGAACGGCGGCAAGCTTCATCTCTTCGTTGATCGCCGTTGCGCCGACGTCCAGCGCACCGCGGAAGATGAACGGGAAGCAGAGCACGTTGTTGACCTGGTTCGGGTAGTCAGAACGACCGGTACAGATAATGGCGTCTTCACGCACCGCTTTCGCCAGCGGCGGCAGAATTTCCGGCTCCGGGTTCGCCAGGGCCAGGATCATTGGCGCACGCGCCATCTTCTTCACCATCTCCTGGGTCAGAACCTTCGGACCCGAGCAGCCGAGGAAGATATCCGCGCCGTCGATCACGTCGTCCAGGGTGCGTTTACCGTCGTCTTCCACCGCATAGGCCGCTTTGGTTTCAGCCATGTTCGGCTCGCGGTCTTTATAGATAACGCCTTTGGAGTCGCAGACCACAATGTTGTGTTTCTGCATACCCAGCGCCACCAGCAGGTTCATACAGGCGATGGCCGCGGCGCCTGCGCCAGAAACCACCATGCGCACGTCGGAGAGATTTTTCTCTACCACGCGCAGGCCGTTCAGAATCGCGGCGGTGCTGATAATCGCGGTCCCGTGCTGGTCATCATGGAACACGGGAATGTTCATACGCTCGCGCAGCTTCTGCTCGATATAGAAACATTCCGGCGCTTTGATGTCTTCCAGGTTAATCCCGCCGAAGGTCGGCTCCAGCGCGGCCACCACGTTGATGAATTTGTCAGGGTCGAGCTCATCCACCTCGATATCGAACACGTCGATACCGGCGAATTTCTTGAACAGTACCCCCTTCCCTTCCATCACCGGTTTACCGGCCAGCGCACCGATGTTGCCCAGCCCCAGCACCGCCGTGCCGTTAGAGATCACGGCGACAAGGTTGCCACGCGCGGTGTATTTGTAGGCCGCCAGCGGATCTTTTTCAATTTCCAGACACGGGGCAGCTACGCCCGGCGAATAGGCCAGCGCCAGATCGCGCTGGGTTGCCAGCGGCTTGGTTGGGGAGACCTGGATTTTCCCCGGGACAGGAAACTCGTGAAAATCGAGGGCACTCTGTTTTAACTGATCGTCCATCTTGTTATTCCTTTTACGTATCGGTCAGATAGTATCGCCGCAGGACAGCGCATAAACTTTGAAGGCTGCCAAACTCTCACCATCACACATTAAAAATTGTTATCAATTTATAACAGCCATGTTACCCGTCTCAAAAGCAATGCCTCCCCCGTCTGCTATGCTTTTTTGTTAAGTCCATCATGATTTTTCCAGAAGTGTGAACTAACGCACTCAGCTAACGCTTTTATTTCCAAGGAGTAATCATTTATGAACCAGCTAGACGGCATCAAAAAATTCACCACCGTGGTTGCAGACAGCGGCGATATCGAGTCGATTCGCCACTATCAGCCGGAGGATGCGACCACCAACCCTTCGCTGCTGCTCAAAGCGGCCGGGCTTGCCCATTTTAGCCATCTGATTGATGACGCCATTGCCTACGGTAAACAGCGCGGGAAAACGCAGGAGCAGCAGGTCGCCGAAGCCAGCGACAAGCTGGCGGTTAATTTTGGTGCAGAAATTCTGAAAAGCATTCCGGGACGCGTCTCGACCGAAGTCGATGCCCGCCTCTCATTCGATAAAGAAAAAAGCATTAATAAGGCACGTCGTCTGGTGGAGCTCTACCAGGATCAGGGCATCGATAAATCACGCATTCTGATCAAGCTCGCCTCCACCTGGGAAGGCATCCGCGCGGCAGAGGTGCTGGAAAAAGAGGGTATCCACTGCAACCTGACGCTGCTGTTCTCGTTTGCCCAGGCGCGCGCCTGCGCGGAAGCGGGCGTGTTCCTTGTCTCGCCGTTTGTCGGGCGCATCTACGACTGGTATCAGGCAAAACAGCCGATGGATCCGTACGTGGTGGATGAGGATCCGGGCGTGAAATCAGTCCGTAACATCTACGACTACTACAAACAGCACCGCTACGAAACCATCGTGATGGGGGCCAGCTTCCGCCGTACCGAGCAGATCCTCGCCCTGGCAGGCTGTGACCGTCTGACCATCTCCCCTAACCTGCTCCAGGAACTACAGGACAAAGAAGAGACGGTGATCCGTAAGCTGGTGCCCACCTCTACCGTTCTGCCAAAACCGAAAACCATGACCGAAGCGGAGTTCCGCTGGGAGCACAACCAGGACGCGATGGCTGTGGAAAAACTGGCGGAAGGTATCCGCCTGTTCGCCGTCGACCAGCGCAAACTTGAAGACCTTCTCGCCGCCAAACTTTAACCTTGCCACGGAGTGAACTATGTCCCGTAAAGAGCTCGCCAATGCCATTCGCGCCCTCAGCATGGATGCCGTGCAGAAAGCCAATTCCGGCCACCCCGGCGCACCGATGGGCATGGCCGATATTGCCGAAGTGCTGTGGAATGACTTCCTGAAGCACAACCCGAATGACCCCACCTGGTACGATCGCGACCGCTTTATTCTCTCCAACGGTCACGCCTCAATGCTGCTCTACAGCCTGCTGCACCTTTCCGGCTACGATCTGCCGCTTGAGGAGCTGAAAAACTTCCGCCAGCTGCACTCCAAAACGCCGGGGCACCCGGAGATTGGCTATACGCCGGGCGTGGAGACCACCACCGGGCCGCTCGGTCAGGGGCTGGCCAATGCGGTCGGGCTGGCGATTGCCGAGCGTACGCTGGCGGCACAGTTCAACCAGCCGGACCACGAGATTGTCGATCACTACACCTACGTGTTTATGGGTGACGGCTGCCTGATGGAGGGGATCTCCCACGAGGTCTGCTCGCTGGCAGGCACGCTGGGGCTCGGCAAGCTGATCGGGTTCTACGATCACAACGGCATCTCCATCGACGGGGAAACCGAGGGCTGGTTTACCGACGACACGGCAAAACGCTTCGAGGCCTACCACTGGCACGTGGTGCATGAGATTGACGGTCACGACCCTGAGGCGGTGAAAAAAGCGATTCAGGAAGCGCAGAGCGTGAAGGACAAACCGTCCCTGATTATCTGCCGCACGGTCATCGGCTTCGGCTCGCCGAACAAGGCGGGCAAAGAGGAGGCGCACGGCGCGGCGCTGGGCGAGGAGGAAGTGGCGCTGACCCGGCAGAAGCTGGGCTGGAAATACCCGCCGTTTGAGATCCCAAAAGAGATCTACAGAGCCTGGGATGCCCGTGAAGACGGCGAGAAGGCCCAGCACGCCTGGAACGAGAAGTTTGCCGCTTATAAAAAAGCGCACCCGGAGCTGGCCGCCGAGTTCTCCCGCCGCATGAGCGGCGGTCTGCCGGAAGACTGGAACGATAAAACCCAGGCGCTGATTGAAAACCTGCAGTCCAACCCGGCGAAAATCGCCACCCGTAAGGCGTCGCAAAATACCCTGAACGCAATCGGCCCTATTCTGCCCGAACTGCTCGGCGGCTCGGCGGACCTGGCGCCAAGCAACCTGACGATCTGGTCCGGCTCGAAATCGCTGAAAGAGGATATTGCCGGGAACTATATCCACTACGGCGTGCGCGAGTTCGGGATGACCGCGATCGCCAACGGCATCGCCCATCACGGTGGGTTTGTGCCGTACACCGCCACTTTCCTGATGTTCGTCGAGTACGCCCGTAACGCGGCGCGCATGGCGGCGCTGATGAAGGCGCGGCAGATTATGGTCTATACCCACGACTCCATCGGTCTGGGAGAAGACGGCCCCACCCACCAGGCGGTTGAACAGCTGGCGAGCCTGCGCCTGACGCCCAACTTCAGCACCTGGCGTCCGTGCGATCAGGTCGAAGCGGCGGTGGGCTGGAAGCTGGCGGTAGAACGCCACAATGGCCCAACGGCACTGATTTTGTCACGCCAGAATCTGGCGCAGATTGAACGCACGCCGGAACAGGTGAAAAACATCGCCCGCGGCGGCTACATTCTGAAGGACAGCGGCGGCAAGCCGGACGTGATCCTGATTGCGACCGGTTCCGAGGTGGAAATCACGGTGAAAGCGGCGGAAAAACTGACTGCCGAAGGCCACGCGGTGCGCGTGGTATCCCTGCCTTCTACGGATATTTTTGACGCTCAGGACGAGGCGTACCGGGAGTCGGTGCTGCCCTCTAACGTCGCGGCGCGCGTGGCGGTGGAGGCCGGTATCGCCGACTACTGGTACAAGTATGTCGGGCTCAAAGGGGCGATTGTCGGCATGCGGGGCTACGGTGAGTCCGCCCCTGCCGATAAGCTGTTCCCGTACTTCGGCTTTACCGTTGAGAACGTGGTGGAGAAGGCGCTGAGCGTGCTGTAGTGCGGTCTGCGTTGCCGGGTGGCGCTGTCGCTTACCCGGCCTGAAAAATCGGGTGGCTTTGCCACCCTTTTTTTATACCACCCGGACACCCGCCGCCATCGCCCGCTCCGGCGTTAACAACACGCTTTCGCTGGCGTCATCGGTTTCCGCGCAGAGCAGCATGCATTCAGACGTTTCGCCGCGCATCTTCGCTTTCGCCAGATTACACAGCACCACCACCGTTTTTCCCATAAGCTCTTCTTCCCGGTAATACGGCACCAGGCTGGTGACGGTTTGCAGCGTTTTTCCACCCACATCAATCTGCGCGATATAGAGTTTGTCTGCGTTGGCGTGGCGCTTAACGTCCACAATCGTCCCCACGCGGATCTCCAGCTTTGCAAAGTCATCGTAAGCTATCGTATCCATACTCTCTCCTTGGTAAAGTTTTACTAAATACTAGCACGCTATTTGCCGGAAGCAATGGGCAGGATATTTAGTAAAAACGGATGCATGTCCTGATTCATCCTTTACAATGGGTCATCACGTGGGGGAATAAGGACAAACATGGCTACGCTCAAAGACATCGCGACGGAGGCTGGCGTTTCGCTGGCGACGGTATCCCGGGTTTTAAACGATGACCCAACGTTGAACGTAAAAGAAGAGACCAAGCACCGCATTCTGGAGATTGCGGAAAAGCTGGAATACAAGAGCACAACGTCCCGCAAAATGCAGTCTGCCGCGGTAGGTCAGCAGCACATTCTGGCGCTCTACAGCTACCAGCAAGAGCTGGAGATTAACGACCCTTACTACCTTGCCATCCGCCACGGTATTGAGACACAGTGTGAAAAGCTGGGCGTCGAGCTGAGCAACTGTTACGCCAATGCCACCCTGCCAGAGAGTAAAAAACTTACCGGCGTACTGATTGTGGGCAAGCCCTCTTCAGCCGTCCTGCGCGCTGCAACTGCGTTAACGGACAACGTCTGCTTTATCGATTTTCACGAGCCCGGCAGCGCGTTCGATTCCGTCGACATTGACCTCTCGCGCATTAGCAAGCAGATCGTTGATTTCTTCATTGATCAGGGCGTTAAGCGCATTGGCTTTATCGGCGGGGAAGATGAGCCCGGCAAAGCCGATATCCGCGAAGCCGCTTTTGTCGAGTATGGTCGCCTGAAAGGGGTGGTGTCAGAACAGGATATCTGGCGCGGCGGTTTTTCCAGCTCATCCGGATACGAACTGGCAAAAACCATGCTGGCTCAGACAAGCTGGCCTACCGCCCTGTTTGTGGCCTCTGATTCGATAGCCATCGGCGTCTTGCGCGCTATCCATGAAAAAGGGCTGGCGATCCCGGAGGACATTTCGCTCATCAGCGTGAACGATATCCCGACCGCCCGCTTCACCTTCCCGCCGCTCTCTACCGTACGCATCCACTCGGAAATGATGGGCAGCCAGGGGGTTAACCTTCTGCTGGAAAAAGCCCGCGATGGCCGGACGCTGCCGCTGCAGGTTTTCGTGCCGAGCGTGCTGAAACTGCGCGGCACCACCCGCTAATTCCCCTCGTTTAACACACTGCCGGGCATGCCCGGCATTTTTTATTTCGTGATCGAGTTAAAGCAAATCAATTTTACTGATTTTATTTAGTAAAATATTTACTAAAATCTCCAGCAATGATGTTTACCCCCTACAGGGAGATCGCATGAATCGCTGGGAAAATATTCAACTCACGCATGAGAACCGGCTTCCGCCGCGGGCGTACTTCTTCTCATACGACACCGTCGCGCAGGCTCGCACCTTTGCCCGCGAGGCCAGCAGCCGCTTTCTGTCTCTGAGCGGTAAGTGGAACTTTCGCTTTTTCACCCACCCCCTTCTGGTACCGGAAAACTTTACCTCTGAGTATATGGCCGACTGGGGCGACATTACCGTCCCCGCCATGTGGCAGATGGAAGGCCACGGCCAGCTGCAGTACACCGACGAAGGCTTCCCCTTCCCGGTCGACGTGCCGTGGGTGCCTACAGACAATCCGACCGGGGCGTATCAGCGCCACTTCACGCTATCGGACGGCTGGCAGGGGAAGCAGACCCTCATCAAGTTTGACGGCGTCGAAACCTATTTCGAAGTCTACGTGAATGGTCACTACATTGGCTTTAGCAAGGGCAGCCGGCTGACCGCCGAGTTTGATATCAGCCACGCGGTGCACGGTGGGCAAAACCTGCTGTGCGTACGGGTGCTGCAGTGGGCGGATTCGACCTACATTGAGGATCAGGACATGTGGTGGACGGCCGGTATTTTCCGCGACGTCTATCTGATCGGCAAAAATCCCACTCACGTGCGCGACGTCACGATCAAAACCACCTTCGACGAGGCATGGAAAGACGCCACCCTCTTCTGTCAGCTTGAGCTGGAAAACCTGGCCCCGCACGCATCCGCCGTGTCGCTGGAGTATGCCCTGTATGATGGCGAAGCAGCGATCCATCAGGGCTCGACCGACAGCCTGACCGTGACCCGCAGCGCGGAAACCGCCTTTAGCATTGAGGTCAAACAGCCTCAGCAGTGGTCTGCGGAATCGCCCTACCTCTACCATCTGGTCGTAACGCTTAAAGATGAGCACGGACAGACGCTGGAGGTTATCCCTCAGCGCATTGGGTTCCGCGACATCAAGGTGCGAGACGGCCTGTTCTACGTGAACAACCGCTACCTGAAGCTGCACGGCGTAAACCGTCACGACAACGATCACCAGAAAGGCCGCGCCGTGGGCATGGATCGCGTCGAGCGCGACCTGATCCTGATGAAGCAGCACAACATCAACTCGGTACGCACCGCCCACTACCCTAACGATCCGCGCTTCTACGAGCTGTGCGACCTCTACGGCCTGTTCGTCATGGCGGAGACGGATGTGGAATCCCACGGCTTTGCCAACGTCGGCGACCTGAGCCGCATCACGGACGATCCGGTGTGGGAACATGTCTACGTTGAGCGCATCGAGCGCCATATTCACGCCCAGAAAAACCACCCTTCCATCATCATCTGGTCGCTTGGAAACGAGTCCGGCTACGGCTGCAATATTCGCGCCATGGCCCGGGCTGCAAAGGCGCTGGACGACACGCGCCTGCTGCATTACGAAGAAGATCGCGACGCCGAGGTGGTGGATATCATCTCCACCATGTACACCCGCGTGCCGCTGATGAATTTGTTCGGCGAGTATCCCCACGCCAAACCGCGCGTTATCTGCGAATACGCCCACGCGATGGGCAACGGCCCCGGAGGTCTGAGCGAGTATCAAAACGTCTTCGATCGCCACGACTGCATTCAGGGCCACTACGTCTGGGAGTGGTGCGACCACGGTATTCAGGCGGCAGATGCCAGCGGCAATACGTATTACGCCTACGGCGGCGACTTTGGTGACTATCCGAATAACTACAACTTCTGCCTCGACGGGCTGATCTACTCCGATCAAACGCCGGGTCCGGGGCTGCGCGAATATAAGCAGGTGATTGCCCCGGTCAAACTGCGCTGGCAGAACGGCGAGCTGCACGTTGAAAACCGCTTCTGGTTCACCAGCCTGGACGATTACACCCTGCTCGTTGAGGTGCGTGCCGAAGGTGAAACCCTGCACAGCCAGCCGCTGACAATTACCGGGCTGGCCCCCAACAGCACCCGCAGCGTGAGCCTGAACCTGCCCGAACTCGACGAGCGCGAAGCGTTCCTGACCGTGCGCATCAGCAAAAACAGCCGCACGCGCTACAGCGAAGCGGGGCACGAGATTGCGGTGTATCAGTTCCCGCTAAAAGCGTGCACGGCTCACGCCACGCCGTTTAGTAACGCCAACGCGACACCGCTGCGGCTGGCAGAAGACCGTCTGAACTGTACCGTGATCGGGCATAACTTCCGCGCACGCTTCTCAAAAGTGACGGGGAAACTCTGCTCCTGGCTGGTTAACGGTGAAGAAAACCTCACCCGTGAACCAAAGATTAACTTTTTCAAACCGATGATTGATAACCACAAGCAGGAGTATGAGGGGCTGTGGCAACCCAACCATCTGCAGATTATGCAGGAGCACCTGCGCGGTTTTGAGGTCGAGCAGCAGGACGATGCGATCGTCATTACCACCCGCACGCTGATTGCCCCGCCGGTGTTTGATTTTGGTATGCGCTGCACCTATCGCTGGCGCATTGCCGCCGACGGGCAAATTAACGTTGAGCTGAGCGGTGAACGCTACGGTGATTATCCGCACATTATCCCGTGCATCGGCTTTACCCTCGGCATCAACGGTGAATTCGACCAGGTGAGCTACTACGGACGCGGCCCTGGAGAGAACTACCCGGACAGCCAGCAGGCCAGCACCATAGACCTGTGGCACACCACGGTGGACGAGATGTTCGAAAACTACCCGTTCCCGCAGAACAACGGCAACCGTCAGCAGGTGCGCTGGGCAACGCTCGCCAGCCGTCACGGCCGCGGCCTGCTGGTGATGCCTGAGCAGCCCATCCATTTCAGCGCCTGGCACTACACGGCAGAGAACATCCACGCCGCGCAGCACTGCAACGAACTGCGTCGCAGCGAGGACATCACCCTCAATCTCGACCATCAGGTACTGGGCTTAGGCTCTAACTCCTGGGGAAGCGAAGTGCTGGATAGCTGGCGCGTCTGGTTCCGGCCGTTCCGCTACGGCTTCACCCTGCTCCCGCTGGAAGGCGGACACACCGCCGCGCAGACGCTGGCGCGCCATCGGTTCTGCAGCGGTTTCTTCTCCATGAATTCGCATAGCGAGGCAGAAAAATGATCGTTCTCGACAGCCTGGAACAGTTCCAGCAGCGTTATCGCACGGGCCGCAAATGGCAGCGCTGCACAGAGGCCATTAATAACATCGACCACATCCAGCCCGGCGTTGCCCACTCGATTGGCGACTCTCTGGCCTACCGCGTGACCCATGATGCCAGCACCGACGCGCTGTTCGTCGGCCATCGCCGCTATTTCGAGGTGCATTACTACCTGCAGGGCGCGCAGAAAATTGAGTACGCCGCAAAAGACGCCCTTCAGCTTGTGGAGTGCTACCGGGATGAAACCGACCGCGAATACCTGAAAGGCGTGGGCCATACCGAACAGGTGCGGGAGGGACAGATCGTGATATGTGAAAACCACGAGGCGTATCGCTTTATCAGCGAAACGCCAGCCAAAAAAGTCGTCCTCTATGTGACCATCGAAGACGGTTATTTCCATAACAAATAAAAAATCCAGCGGTGCCAATGAAGCACCGCTATCCTCCTCGTACCCGGAGATAGGTTATGTCTGAAACTACCAAGCGTAATACCATCGGCAAATTCGGCCTGCTGTCGCTGACGTTTGCCGCCGTATTCAGTTTTAACAACGTGATTAATAACAACATCGAGCTGGGGCTGGCCTCCGCGCCGATGTTCTTTTTAGCCACCCTGTTCTACTTTATTCCTTTCTGCTTAATCATCGCGGAGTTTGTCTCCCTGAATAAAAACTCCGAAGCGGGCGTGTACGCCTGGGTGAAAAGCTCGCTGGGCGGGCGCTGGGCGTTTATTACCGCCTACACCTACTGGTTCGTGAACCTGTTTTTCTTCACCTCGTTATTACCGCGCGTCATCGCCTACGCCTCTTACGCCTTTTTGGGCTATGAGTACATTCTTACGCCGTTTGCCACCACGGTACTGAGCATGGTGCTGTTCGCCTTCTCGACCTGGGTCTCCACCAACGGGGCGAAGATGCTGGGGCCGATCACGTCGGTGACCTCTACGCTCATGCTGCTGTTGACCCTCTCCTATATTCTTCTGGCCGGCGCGGCGCTGGTGGGCGGCGTGCAGCCAGCCGACCCGATTACCGTTGACGCGATGATCCCCAACTTCAACTGGGCCTTCCTCGGCATCACCACCTGGATATTTATGGCCGCCGGGGGCGCAGAGTCCGTTGCGGTATACGTTAACGACGTGAAGGGCGGGTCAAAATCCTTTGTCAGGGTGATCATTCTGGCGGGGATTTTCATCGGCGTGCTCTACTCCATCTCCTCGGTGCTGATTAACGTCTTTATCAGCAGCAAAGAGCTGAAATTCACCGGTGGTTCGGTACAGGTGTTCCACGGCCTGGCGGTATGGTTTGGCCTGCCGGAGGTGCTGATGAACCGCTTTGTCGGCCTGGTCTCCTTTACCGCGATGTTCGGCTCCCTGCTGATGTGGACGGCAACCCCGGTCAAAATCTTCTTCTCTGAGATCCCAAGCGGCATCTTTGGGCCAAAAACCGTGGCGCTGAACGAGAACGGCGTACCGGCGCGGGCGGCGTGGATCCAGTATCTGATCGTCATTCCGCTCATGATTATCCCAACCATGGGGTCGAACACCGCGCAGGAGCTGATGAATACCGTCATCAACATGACCGCGGCCGCGTCAATGTTACCGCCGCTGTTCATCATGCTGGCCTACCTGAACCTGCGCCGTAAGCTCGATCATCTCCCGCGCGACTTCAAAATGGGCTCACGCACCACGGGCATGGTGGTGGTGTCGATGCTGATTGTGATTTTTGCCATCGGCTTTGTGGCCTCAACTTTCCCCACCGGTGCCAATATTCTGACGATTATTTTCTATAACGTCGGTGGCATTGTGTTATTCCTCGGATTTGCCTGGTGGAAATACAGCAAATACGTCAAGGGATTATCAAAAGAACAACAACAAACAGAAGCGTCACCTGCCTCAAATCTTCACTAACGCTGAAGGCATGGATATTTTTTCACTGGGATGAGTGCATGAAAATTAAAGAGAAAACAATTGGGGCACTCGCTGCCCTCTCTTTCTGCTGCCCGGCATTTGCCGCAGAAGAAGCCCGACCCGCTGAACATGACGATACCCGAACTCCGGAAATCACCTCTCCGTCGTTTCGTTTTTATGGCGAGCTGGGTGTTGGCGGATATATGGATTTAGAAGGTCAGAATAAACATAAATACAGTGACGGCACCTACATTGAGAGTGGTCTGGAAATGAAATACGGGCACTGGTTCGGCCTGATTTACGGCGAGGGCTGGACCGTACAGGCTGACCATCAGGGGAACGCCTGGGTGCCCGACCACAGCTGGGGCGGATTCGAAGGTGGGCTTAACCGCTTTTACGGCGGCTACAAAACCGACGACAACACCGAGATCATGCTCAGCCTGCGTCAGGACTCCTCCCTTGATGACCTGCAATGGTGGGGAGATTTCACGCCCGATCTGGGCTACGTGCTCCCCAACACTCGCGACATTATGTATGCGCTCAAGGTACAAAACCGCTCCGGGAACCTGCGCTACAGCGTCACCGCCACGCCTGCGGGGCACCATGACGAGAGCAAAGCCTGGCTGCATTTTGGTAAATACGATCGCTATGACGATAAGTATACCTATCCGGCGATGGCCAACGGCTATATCCAGTATGACATCGTCAAAGATGTCACCTGGATGAACGGACTTGAGGTCACCGACGGCACGGGACAACTGTTTCTGACCGGCATTCTGTCCCCCAACCTGGCGGCGCGCGCCTGGCATCATACCGGACGCGCGAGCGGTAAGGACGTCTCCGGGACTGAAACCGGCTATATGGTCAGCGCCATGATTGAAGCGTTAAAAGGCGTCTATCTCTCCACCGCTTACAGCTATGCAAAGCACCGCGCGGACAATGCCGCCGATGAAACGACCTCGTTTATGCAGTTCGGTATCTGGTATGAGTACGGCGGTGGACGCTTTGCCACCGCAGCCGACAGCCGCTTTTACATGAAAAATGCCTCCGGCGACCCGAGCGACCAGGTCTTCCTGATGCAATACGTCTACTGGTAAAAGGATCTTCCGATATGAAACTCAGCCTTACACCGCTGGCCTGCGCGCTGGCGCTCAGCTTTTCGGCTCACGCCACCGCTCCTGCTGATTTTAAAAACGTCATCAACCGTACCGGTGCGCCGGAATACATGCACGATTTCGACGCTGACGACCACCAGCGGTTTAATCCCTTTTTCGATTTGGGTGCCTGGCATGGTCATTTGCTGCCGAACGGGCCGCAGACCCAGGGAGGATTTCCCGGCGTAGCGCTGCTCACCGAAGAGTACATCAACTTTATGGCGACCAATTTCGATCGCCTGAATGTGTATCAGAACGGCAAAAAAGTCGATTTTACCCTTGAGGCTTACAGCCTTCCCGGCGCGCTGGTGCAAAAGCTGAGCGCGAAAGATGTGCAGATCGTAATGACGCTGCGCTTTGCCACGGCGCGCACCTCGCTGCTGGAGACCCGCATCATCAGCAAGGCACCGCTGGAACTGGTGTGGGACGGCGAACTGCTGGAAAAGCTGGAGGCCAAAGAGGGCAAACCGCTGTCGGATAAGACCATCGACGGCGCGTATCCGGACTATCAGCGCAGGCTGGTCCCCACCCGTGACGGCCTGAAAGTGACCTTTGGCAAAGTGCGCTCCACCTGGGATCTGCTGACCTCCGGCAGTTCCGAATATCAGGTGCATAAATCCCTCCCCGTCGAGACCACCGTCGACGGGCATCGCTTTACCAGCCGGGCACACATTACCGGCAGCACCACGCTGTATACCACCTACTCCCATCTGCTGAATGCCGATGAGGTGAAGCGCGAGCAGGTGCAGATCCGCGATATTCTGGCGCGCCCGGCCGCTTATATGACGGCCTCGCAGCAGCGCTGGGAGGGCTATTTGCAGAAAGGGTTAACTAACCCTAACGCCACGCCAGAGCAAACCCGCGTGGCGGTGAAGGCCATCGAAACGCTGAACGGCAACTGGCGCTCGCCGGGCGGCGCGGTACGCTATAACACGGTGACGCCATCCGTCACCGGACGGTGGTTCTCCGGCAACCAGACCTGGCCCTGGGATACCTGGAAACAGGCGTTTGCCATGTCGCATTTCAACCCGGATATCGCCAAAGAGAACATTCGCGCGGTCTTCTCCTGGCAAATCAAACCCGACGATCCGGTACGCCCGCAGGATGCCGGCTTTGTGCCGGATCTCATCGCCTGGAACCTAAGCCCGGAACGCGGCGGCGACGGCGGCAACTGGAATGAGCGCAATACTAAACCGAGCCTGGCAGCGTGGTCGGTGATGGAGGTATATAACACCACGCAGGATAAAGCCTGGCTGGCAGAAATGTACCCTAAACTGGTGGCCTACCACGACTGGTGGCTGCGCAACCGCGACCATAACGGCAACGGTGTGCCGGAGTACGGCGCGACCCGTGACAAAGCCCATAACACCGCCAGCGGGGAGATACTCTTTACGGTCAAAAAAGGCGATAAAGAGGAATCGCTTTCCGGCCTGAACAACTATGCCCGGGTGATCGACAAGGGCCATTACGACAGTCTGGAGATCCCGGCGCAGGTTGCGGCCTCGTGGGAATCAGGTCGCGATGACGCTGCCGTATTCGGTTTTATCGATAAAGCCCAGCTGGATAACTACGTCGAAAACGGCGGCAAGCGCAGCGACTGGACGGTGAAGTTTGCTGAAAATCGCGATAACGAGGGCAAGCTGCTGGGCTATTCGCTGCTGCAGGAGTCCGTCGATCAGGCGAGCTACATGTACAGCGACAATCACTATCTGGCGCAGATGGCGAGCCTGCTGGGTAAAGAGCAGGAGGCCAGCCGCTACCGCCAGCTGGCGGATAAGCTCGCGACCTACATCAATACCTGCATGTTCGACGCGAAGAGCGGTTTTTACTACGACATCCGTATCGAGGATAAACCGCTGGCGAACGGCTGCGCAGGCAAGCCTATCGTCGAGCGCGGTAAAGGACCGGAAGGCTGGTCGCCGCTGTTTAACGGTGCGGCAACGCAGGCGCATGCGGATGCCGTGGTGAAGGTGATGCTGGATCCGAAAGAGTTCAACACGTATGTGCCGCTCGGGACTGCCGCGCTAACCAACCCGGCCTTTGGTCCGGATATCTACTGGCGAGGCCGGGTGTGGGTCGACCAGTTCTGGTTTGGGCTGAAAGGGATGGAACGCTATGGCTACCGGGAGCAGGCTCAAACGCTGGCAGAAAACTTCTTTAAGCACGCGAAGGGGTTAACGTCCGACGGCCCGATTCAGGAAAACTACAACCCGCTGACCGGCGCGCAGCAGGGCGCGCCTAACTTTTCCTGGAGCGCGGCGCATCTTTACATGCTGTATAACGACTTTTTCCGTAAACAGTAACGAGGGTGCGGTCTGCTTTGCCGGGTGGCGCTTACCCGGCAGAAAAGCTACCGCGTAATCCACAGCGTGGGCCAGGCATCTGGCCCATTCCAGTTGTCGCAGCTGGGCTCCTCGGCGTAGCGCACCAGGCGGAAACGCTGGCCGTCGAAACGCCAGCGCGTCTGGATCCCGCAATCGCCCATACCGCGTCCCAGCGCGAGCGTTGTCAGCTCGCGCGTCTTCTCATCGAAGCTGGCGTTCATCAACTCCATCTCACTGCCATCGCTTGACGGCGTAAACGGCAGACGCAGCCTGACGCTGCGGGCGGTGAACGGTTTTTTACGTGATACCAGCCACGCCAGATCGACCGTGTTATAGGCCCCCGCCTCGCAGCTGACGATCAGCAGCGCTTTGTCATCGGTTAACGCGGTGACGCGCACTTCCCGGCGGTTAGGATCCAGCGAGCACTGGCTGCTGTTCATCCGTCCGGTACCATAGTCCAGCAGGTCGTTCAGTTCGGCGTGGGAGAGTGGCGTCGGGGTCGGATTGACGACCGCCACCTTTTTTAAGGCGGGTGCAGGCGGAACGCTTAACGGCGGATCGTCACCTTTCTTGATCCACGCGGTTTCGCTGCCGACGCGCTTTTGCTGCGCATCAATGAACAGCAGCGCGGCTTTCAGACCGCTCAGTGAAATGACCTGCTTACCGCCGCGCAGGGTCAGGGCCTTCCCTTCCTGGATGTTTTTCAGAAAGGCGGTGATGGTGGCCGCATCGTCCGTTTTCAGATGCCAGGGCGTGAGCTGCCAGCGCTGTTTGTCGAGCTTCAGAGGAACGTTATCCAGCAGCAGACGGGGAGCAATCTCAGGCTCTTTAACGGAGGGCGTATCAAGACCGCCGAGATCGATACGCAGCGTGGCATCCGTTTTCGCCCCGGCGCTTCGGGTGAGCGTCATGACCAGACCACGATGTTCGCCCGTGTTGCGGGCAAGGCAAAAGTTCTGGTTATTGCAGGTCACCTGCCAGTCAGAAAAGGCTTGCTGCGCGGGTGCAGCCCGCACCTGCGGCGCGAGGAGCACCCAAAACAGGGAAAATAAAAAGACGCTGTAGCGCATGAATGACACAATCCCGGAACGAAAACGCATAACTGGGCAGTATCTTCGTGTTCCCGCCGGGGTTGCTCAATCGGATTTATCAGATATACCCGAAAAACAGGCTATATCCGTTCGAAAGGGGTATTCATCAGCCCGGTAGTCTGTAAATACTGCAGTAATATCACTGCCTTACCATCCCTGATTTCCCCTGATCGCACCATCTCCAGCGCTCGGGAAAAAGGAAGCTCCAGCACTTCGATATCTTCATCCTCGACCCCACCGCCCCGGTGAGTGCGCTGCGCGTCGCTGTATTCCGCGATGAAGAAATGGACGATTTCCGTCACGCCGCCGGGCGACATAAACAGCTCGAAGACCTTTTTGACCTCGCCCACTTCGAAGCCGGTTTCTTCAACGGCCTCTTTGCGGATGCAGACTTCCGGCTCATCATCATCGAGCAGGCCCGCGCAGGTTTCAATCAGACGTCCGTCAGGGTTGCCATTGACCCATGTCGCCACCCTGAACTGGCGGATCAGCACCACGCTCCGCTTTTCACGGTTATAGAGCAGAATAGTTGCTCCATTGCCACGGTCGTAGACCTCGCGTTTGTGGCGGATCACTTCACCGTTGTTACGCGTAAGGTCATAGGTGATGTTACGCAGGACAAAGTAGTTTTCAGAGAGAATTTTGTCTTTGATAACGTCAATTTTCAGGGTCATACGGGCTCCACGACACAATGAGTCGTCCTATACTACGCCGTGAATCCCGCTTTGTCGCCCGCCGGTTTAATGATGTTTTGGCGCGTTAACCCCAAGCCAGTCGAGTATCCCTTGCGCCGCATGACGCCCTTCCGCCATGGCGGTCACCACCAGATCCGCGCCGCGTACCGCATCGCCCCCGGCGAAGATCTGCGGGTTAGTCGTCTGGTAACGGTAACGGCTCTCGACGGAGGCAACGATCCGCCCCCAGTCATCCGTTTCGACACCCTGCGCCTGCAGCCACGGCATCGCGTGCGGGTTAAAACCAAACGCCATGATGACTGCATCCGCGGCCATCACGAACTCACTGCCCGCCACGGGAACCGGTCGCCGCCGTCCCTGCGCATCCGGCTCTCCGAGCTCGGTACGCAGCATCCGGATACCGTTGACCTTTCCGTTCGGATCCAGCGTTAGCTCAACCGGCTGGACGTTAAATTCAAACGCCGCGCCCTCTTCTCTGGCGTTCTTCACCTCTTTCTTCGAGCCCGGCATGTTGGCCTCATCCCGACGATAGGCGCAGGTCACCTTCGCCGCACCGTGGCGTAACGCGGTGCGGACGCAGTCCATGGCGGTATCGCCCCCGCCAAGCACCACCACGTTTAAGCCATGGGTGTCGATGAATGGTTCGCTGGCCGTCGCCTCCAGCCCCATAACATGCCGCGTGTTGCCCACCAGGAAAGGCAGCGCGTCATAGACCCCTGGCGCGTCTTCATGCGGGATACCCGCCTTCATCGAACGATAGGTTCCCACGCCAATAAACAGAGCGTCGTAATCGTGCTTTAACTGCGACATCGATACGTCCTGGCCCACCTCGCAGTTCAGCTCGAAGCGGATCCCCATCGCAGTAAATATCTCTCTGCGCCGCGCGAGCAGCGATTTGTCCAGCTTGAATGCCGGGATGCCAAAGGTCAGCAATCCACCGATTTCCGGATGCCGGTCATAGACCGTCACGCTCACGCCGCTGCGCGCCAGCACGTCGGCGCACGCCAGCCCGGCAGGCCCCGCGCCGACAATCGCGACACGTTTATCTGTCGGCGTGACGGCGGACATATCCGGCCGCCAGCCCATCGCCAGCGCCCGATCGGAGATATAGCGCTCGATGTTACCGATGGTCACGGATCCCGCCTCTTCACGTATTGTGCAGGCCCCTTCGCATAATCGGTCCTGCGGGCAGACGCGGCCGGTAATTTCAGGTAAACAGTTGGTCTGATGAGAAAGCTCGACCGCACCGGCGATATCTCCCGCGTTGAGGCGCTCAATCCACTGTGGGATGTGGTTATGCAGCGGGCAGGTCCATTCGCAAATGCTGTGCTCTCCGCATTTCAGGCAGCGCGACGCCTCGCGGGCGGCCTGCCCGTCCCGGAATGGCAGGTAAATTTCGTTAAAATGGCTTACGCGTTCGGCGGCAGCCAGTTTATCGGGCTCGCCGCGGGGCGCCGTCCCCTGCATCTGCTGCAGTTTGGTGCGCGGAGCATCTTCTCCGACGGCCTCAGCATGCCAGGGCTGCGCCTCCAGGCAGGCCGTGCGCTGTCGGCGTGATTTCGCCAGATTATCAAGGACAGCAGGCGTCGCCAGTGAGAGGACATCTGCCGGGCAATTTTCGATACAGGCCGGGCCGTGTGGCCGCGTCAGACAGAGATCGCATTTATCCGCCGAGGCCTTCACGCTGCCGTTGTCGAGCGGGGTGACGATAATCTCCATCGTGCCAAACGGGCAGGCCACTACGCAGGCCTTACAGCCGATGCATTTTTGTTGATTCACCTGTACGCTGTCATCGCATTTGCTGATGGCACCGTTCGGGCAGCTTTGCGCGCAGGGTGCATTTTCACAATGATGACAGGTCACGGGGCTGCTCTTCTCACCGGATCTCAGGACCGTAATACGGGGATGAAAATGGCGCTCGCTCAGGACATGCTGCTCATCGTTGTGCGCCATCACGCAGGCCACTTCGCAGGCGCGACACCCAATGCACTGCTGGCTGTTAGCCATAATAAAACGATTCATAACCACACCTGTTTTTGGTTCAATAACCTTTCTCTTTATAAGAGTATGGTATTTACGCATCACGGCGCGATCGGGCAATGTTCAAATGCCCGGAATGCCCAATTATTTCCAGTGAACCTGTGGCAGATCAATTTTATTCAGAGAGCCGTTCTGTGACCGTTAAACGACCCGTTTCCGGAAGCCTTGCCTGGGCTTTCTTTTCGATCATTGTCTTATCCGTGCTGACCAGCACCGTCGCGCTGCTGACGCTGGCCAGCAGCCAGCGTGACGCCGAAGCCATCAATATCGCGGGTTCGCTGCGCATGCAGAGCTATCGTCTGGGCTACGAGATGCAGCGCAACAGCCCTTCCCTTGCTGCACATCGCGAGAGCTGGCAACAGACGCTCGGCGCGCCAGCGCTGCAGAAGCTGAACCGCTGGTACGTTCCGGACAATGTTAAAGCACGCTACCAGCAGCTGCACGTGGCCTGGCAGGAGATGAATGCGCACATCGCCCGCGGCGACAGCGCGTGGTATCAACACAATATTGAAGATTTTGTCGGCCGCATTGATGCCTTTGTCCTCGCCCTTCAGCACTATACCGAACATAAAATTCAGACGGTGACCCTGCTTTCCCTGGCAGGCGCTCTCGGGATCCTGCTGCTGACGCTGTTTACCCTGCGACGCATCCGTCGCCAGGTGGTGCTGCCGCTTAACAATCTGGTGGCGGCCAGCGAACGGGTTGAGCGCGGGGAATTTGCAACCCCGGCGCCGGATTCCGCCCTGCCGAATGAGCTGGGCCAGCTCTCCCGCGCCTTCAACCACATGTCCGCCGAATTAGATACGCTCTACCGTTCGCTTGAGGCTTCGGTCGCGGAAAAAACGCGGCACCTGCACGAAGCCCACCAGCAGCTCGACATGCTGTTCAAGTGCTCGCAGGCGCTGAATACCGGCCAGATAGACAGCCACTGTTTCCGGCATATCCTGCAGATTGTCCATGACTATACGCAGATGAATTATCTGGAGCTGCGCACCAGCGACGACTGGCGACTGTGTGAAGGGAAGGAGTCCAGGGGGATCCCTCTACAAAACCTGCCGGTACTGATGCAGGACACCCTTTACGGGGAGCTGCGCTGGCAAAGCGAAACGGACAGCGTCCCCCTTCCGCTGATGAGAAGCGTGGCGACCATGCTCGGGCGCGGGCTGTACTTTAACCAGGCGCAAAAACATTACCAGCAGCTGCTGCTGATGGAAGAGCGCGCCACCATCGCCCGCGAGCTGCACGATTCGCTGGCGCAGGTGCTGTCGTATCTGCGCATTCAGCTTGCGCTGCTCAAACGCGCCGTGCCGGAGGAAAATACTCCGGCGCAGACCATCATCTCCGACTTCTCCCGCGAGCTGAACAACGCCTGGCAGCAACTGCGCGAACTGCTCACTACCTTCCGCCTGACGCTGAACCACGCGAATTTACCCGCGGCTCTACAGGAGTCCCTCGACGTCCTGCAGAGCCAGACGCAGGCTAAGCTGCATCTCGACTGTCGCCTCTCCTCGCTGGCGCTGGACGCGCAAAAGCAGGTGCATCTTTTACAGATCGTGCGTGAGGCCGTGCTGAACGCCATTAAGCACGCGCAGGCCAGCGAAATCGCGGTGAACTGCTTGACGGCAGCGGACGGTACGCACTGCGTCAGCATTCGTGACAACGGGATCGGAATTGGCGAGGCCAGCGAGCCGCCGGGACACTACGGGCTGAACATTATGCGTGAACGCGCGCAACGGCTTGGGGGAACACTACACTTTTCACAGCCGCAAAACGGCGGCACGCTGGTCAGCGTGACGTTCCCGGTGCCCACGCCGTTAACAGGTAAATAACGGTAAAGGGGCAAGCGCAGGGAAAAGCGCATGATAATTTACATTATCTCCTTTATTTCTCCACGTTTGACCTTGCCCTTACCGCTAAAGTTATGCGGGCAATAAACAATAATGACGTGCAGCAAAACGAGGTCACACTTTCATGGCGAATTTCTTCATCGATCGCCCCATTTTTGCCTGGGTGCTTGCCATCCTGTTGTGTCTGACAGGTGTCCTGGCGATTACTTCACTTCCCGTTGAGCAATACCCCGACCTGGCACCGCCTAACGTGCGCGTCACCGCCAACTACCCCGGCGCGTCCGCGCAAACGCTGGAAAATACCGTGACGCAGGTTATCGAGCAGAACATGACGGGTCTGGATAACCTGATGTACATGTCCTCACAAAGCAGCGCCACGGGACAGGCGACGGTGACCCTGAGCTTTAAGGCGGGCACCGACCCGGACGAAGCGGTGCAGCAGGTCCAAAACCAGCTGCAGTCGGCCATGCGCAAGCTGCCCCAGGCGGTGCAGAACCAGGGCGTGACCGTGCGTAAAACCGGTGATACCAACATTTTGACCATCGCGTTTGTCTCGACAGATGGCTCGATGGATAAACAGGACATCGCGGACTACGTCGCCAGTAATATTCAGGATCCCATCAGTCGTATCAACGGCGTCGGGGATATCGACGCCTACGGCTCACAATACTCCATGCGTATCTGGCTCGATCCCAACAAGCTAAACAGCTACCAGATGACGGCAACCGACGTGACGGATGCCATTAAAGCCCAGAACGCGCAGATTGCCGTGGGGCAACTGGGGGGAACGCCTTCCGTTGATAAGCAAGCCCTGAACGCCACCATCAATTCGCAATCCCTGCTGCAGACGCCGGACCAGTTCCGCAACATCACCCTGCGCGTGAATCAGGACGGGTCGGAAGTGCGTCTGGGCGATGTCGCCACGGTGGAAATGGGGGCGGAGAAATACGACTACCTGAGCCGCTTTAACGGCAATCAGGCCTCCGGCCTGGGGATTAAACTGGCCTCCGGCGCGAACGAAATGGCGACGGCGAAACTGGTGTTAGATCGTCTGGACGAGCTGTCGCAGTATTTCCCGCACGGGCTGGAGTATAAAGTCGCCTATGAAACCACCTCCTTCGTTAAAGCGTCGATTGAGGACGTGGTGAAGACCCTGCTGGAAGCCATCGCGCTGGTGTTCCTGGTCATGTACCTGTTCCTGCAAAACTTCCGCGCGACGCTGATCCCCACCATTGCCGTCCCGGTGGTGCTGCTGGGGACCTTTGCGGTGCTGTACGCGTTCGGGTACAGCATTAATACCCTGACGATGTTTGCCATGGTGCTGGCGATTGGCCTTCTGGTGGATGATGCCATCGTGGTGGTTGAAAACGTCGAGCGCATCATGAGCGAAGAAGGACTCACTCCGCGCCAGGCGACGCGCAAATCCATGGGGCAAATTCAGGGGGCGTTAGTCGGTATTGCGATGGTGCTGTCGGCCGTCTTTATCCCGATGGCCTTCTTTGGCGGCACTACCGGGGCGATTTACCGTCAGTTCTCGATCACCATCGTCTCGGCGATGGTGCTCTCCGTGCTGGTGGCGCTGATCCTCACCCCCGCGCTGTGCGCCACCATTCTGAAACCGCTGCACAAAGGGGAGCATCACGGTCAGAAAGGCTTCTTCGGCTGGTTTAACCGGATGTTCAACCGCAACGCCGCGCGGTATGAATCTGCCGTCGGTCACGTACTGCACCGCAGCCTGCGCTGGATGATGATTTACGTTGTGCTGCTGGGCGGCATGGTCTGGCTGTTCCTGCACCTGCCCACCTCGTTCCTGCCGATGGAAGACCGGGGAATGTTCACCACCTCGGTGCAGCTTCCGAGCGGCGCAACGCAGCAGCAGACGCTGAAAGTGGTCCAGAAAGTGGAACAGTACTTCTTCACCAAAGAGAAAGATAACGTGGTGTCGGTCTTCTCTACCGTCGGCTCCGGTCCGGGCGGGAACGGGCAGAACGTCGCCCGCATGTTCGTCCGCCTGAAGGACTGGGACGAGCGCGATACCAGAACGGGAACGTCATTTGCCATCATTGAACGTGCGACCAAAGCCTTTGCGCACATCAAAGAGGCGCGCGTCTTTGCCAGCAGTCCACCGGCGATAAGCGGGCTGGGCAGTTCCGCCGGGTTTGATATGGAGCTGCAGGATCACGCCGGGGCGGGCCACACGGCGCTGATGGCGGCACGCGATAAGCTGCTAGCGCTGGCGGGCAACGATCCGGGCCTGACCCGCGTTCGCCATAACGGTCTTGATGATAGTCCGCAGCTCCAGGTGGATATCGATCAGCGTAAGGCACAGGCGCTGGGCGTCTCGATCAACGATATCAATGACACCCTGCAGACGGCGTGGGGCTCGAGCTATGTGAATGACTTTATGGACCGCGGCCGCGTGAAAAAAGTGTATGTCCAGTCCGCCGCGCCGTTCCGCATGCTGCCGGATGATATCAACCGCTGGTTTGTCAGAAATAATGCTGGCGGCATGGTGCCGTTCTCCGCCTTTGCTAATTCGCACTGGGAGAGCGGCTCGCCGCGCCTGGAGCGCTATAACGGCTATTCTGCGGTTGAAATCGTCGGGGAAGCCGCGCCGGGCGTCAGTACCGGTACTGCCATGGACACCATGGAAAAACTGGTGCAGCAGCTGCCCGCCGGTTTTGGTCTCGAGTGGACGGCCATGTCTTACCAGGAGCGTCTCTCCGGGGCGCAGGCCCCTGCGCTTTACGCGCTCTCTCTGCTGGTGGTCTTCCTCTGCCTTGCCGCACTGTATGAGAGCTGGTCGGTCCCGTTCTCGGTCATGCTGGTGGTGCCCCTTGGCGTCATCGGTGCGCTGCTGGCGACCTGGATGCGCGGCCTGGAGAACGATGTCTACTTCCAGGTGGGCCTGCTCACCGTCATTGGGCTGTCGGCGAAAAACGCCATTCTGATCGTTGAGTTTGCCAACGAGATGAATGCCAAAGGCCACGAGCTGATGGCCGCTACGCTGCACGCCTGCCGTCAGCGCCTGCGTCCGATCCTGATGACGTCGCTGGCGTTTGTCTTTGGTGTTCTGCCAATGGCAACCAGCACGGGCGCGGGCTCCAGCAGCCAGCATGCGGTCGGGACCGGGGTGATGGGCGGCATGATTTCGGCCACCATTCTGGCCATTTACTTCGTTCCGCTGTTCTTTGTGCTGGTGCGTCGCCGCTTCCCGCTGAAGGAACGTCCTGAGTAAGTGGTTGAAATAAAAAAAGGCGGCTTTATCGGCCGCCTTTTTATTGTGTGATTAATTCACACTATGGTTATTTTACTTATTTTAGTGCTCTTGCAATTCTTACTGAATGTCATTTACGAAGCATGCCTTCGATAAAATCTTTCCAGTTCCCCAGTTCACGTTCAATCATAACAACCTCTCTTATTATTATGCGCATTCTACAAAAACGTACCATCATTGTGAAGACTATTTAACCAATTGCTGTGATTGTACCCCACGTCCTGCGGGGATTTATGATAAATATGAACGGAGAGCCCTCAATTTTTTGTGACGGCCAGCAATATTTTGAAATAACCCTACGGACGGGTGAGTTTTATTTTATTGGCTGACTTTATTGGGTTTTTAAAGTTTATGGACATCTATGCTTAAATGATGAAAGAATATTCAGCGTACAGTTGTGAGTCGAATTAAGAAGACACATTAATCCAGACGATTCCTGAATGTGTTATATTCCACTTAAGGATATATCTTCGAATTTACTGAACATTTAATTATCAGAACATCAAAAGGATTCACCATGGTTGTGATGTACGGCATTAAAAATTGCGACACCATCAAAAAAGCCCGCCGCTGGCTGGAAGCAAACGGCGTGGAGTACCGCTTCCACGATTACCGTGCCGATGGGCTCGATGCAGAATTTCTGCATAGCGCTATTCGCGAACTGGGCTGGGAAGCCCTGCTGAATACCCGCGGTACCACCTGGCGTAAACTGGACGACTCTCTGCGCGCCAGCATCAAAGATGCCGACAGCGCGGCAAAACTGATGCTCGAGATGCCGGCAATTATCAAACGCCCATTGCTCTGCGCGCCAGGGCAGCCTATGCTGCTGGGTTTCAGTGAAACCCTTTATTCCGACTTTTTTCGTTGAGGTGTAGTTTATGTCATGCCCGGTCATTGAGCTGACTCAGCAGCTTATTCGCCGTCCTTCCCTTAGCCCGGACGACGCAGGTTGTCAGGCTCTTATGATTGAACGCCTGCGTGCCATCGGTTTTACCGTTGAACGCATGGATTTTGGCGATACCCAGAACTTCTGGGCGTGGCGCGGACAGGGCGAAACGCTGGCCTTTGCCGGGCATACTGACGTCGTTCCCGCCGGTGACGCGGATCGCTGGATTAACCCGCCGTTTGAGCCAACCATTCGCGATGGCATGCTGTTTGGTCGCGGCGCGGCAGACATGAAAGGCTCTCTGGCGGCGATGGTCGTGGCGGCAGAACGCTTTGTGGCGCAGCATCCGAACCACAAAAACCGTCTCGCGTTTTTGATAACCTCCGACGAAGAAGCCAGCGCGCATAACGGTACCGTAAAGGTCGTTGAAGCGCTGATGGCGCGCAACGAGCGTCTGGACTACTGCCTGGTCGGTGAGCCGTCCAGCACCGAAGTGGTGGGTGATGTCGTCAAAAACGGGCGCCGTGGCTCGCTGACCTGTAACCTGACCATTCACGGCGTTCAGGGGCACGTTGCGTATCCGCATCTGGCCGATAACCCGGTACATCGCGCTGCGCCGATGCTGAACGAGCTGGTGGGCATCGAGTGGGATAAAGGCAACGAATTCTTCCCACCAACCAGCATGCAGATTGCGAACGTCAAGGCCGGGACCGGCAGCAACAACGTGATCCCGGGTGATTACTTCGTCCAGTTTAACTTCCGCTTCAGCACCGAACTGACCGATGAGATGATCAAGGCGCGCGTTGTCGCCCTGCTGGAAAAATATCAGCTGCGCTACACCGTGGAGTGGTGGCTTTCCGGCCAGCCGTTCCTGACGCAGCGCGGTAAGCTGGTGGATGCGGTGGTGAACGCCATCGAGCACTATAATGAAATTAAGCCACAGCTGCTGACAACGGGTGGCACTTCAGACGGACGCTTTATCGCCCGTATGGGCGCCCAGGTTGTCGAACTGGGGCCAGTAAACGCAACCATTCATAAAATAAATGAGTGTGTCAATGCGGCAGATTTGCAACTGCTGGCCCGTATGTATCAACGTATTATGGAGCAAATCGTCGCCTGACGAACGCTCTGAGAGGAATAGCGAATGGATTGGCTTTCAAAGTACTGGTGGATTCTGGTGTTGGTTTTTCTGGTTGGCGTATTGCTGAACGTGATTAAAGACCTTAAGCGCGTGGACCATAAAAAATTTCTCGCCAACAAACCGGATCTTCCCCCGCACCGTGATTTCAACGACAAGTGGGACGATGACGACGACTGGCCGAAGAAAGACCAGAAGAAGTAATCGGTCTGTATCCCCTCTCCTGTGGAGAGGGGATAACCTCACATAAACTCAACAATATCATCATTATCCGGCTTACCGCCGCTGAGCGCTTCATCAAAGTAGTGCTTCGGTACGGTATAGCGCAAACGATCGAGCGCGAACTGCATGCTGCGGTCGTCTATGGCGTGGCCCAGATCGTCAACGATATCCAGCGTCACATCCCCACCTTCGCGAATCAACGCTTCCTGGGCAGCAACCGCATGCGAGAGCTCGATCACCCGGTCTTCACCGCCGTGGATTAAGTGGATCGTGGTCTGCGTGGTTGCGCTTGTCGGTAACGTCGCAAAACGGCCGTTAAACGCGATTACCCGTGAAACCAGACCCGGCTGCGCCTTAACGCTTTCCAGCGACATGATTGACCCCTGTGAGAAGCCAATCAACGCGGTCGCGTCGGCACCCACGCCGCTCTGCTGTTGCCAGTAGCGGACGATATCGATAAAGGTCGGCATGATGGCATCAATGCGCGCCTGACGGTTCTCTTCCGTCACGCCCTGAACCGAGAACCACTGGCGTCCGTTCGGACCGCATGGCTCTACGCCACCGATGCTGACAATCAGCGCTTCGGGGAAAACGGGCGCAAACCAGCTGCCAATCTGACCCATATTGACGGCATTATCGCCAACACCATGAAACAGAAGCAGTAACTGTTTAGCCGGTTTGTCAGGGCTTTGAACAACAAAATGGTCGTGTTTCATGGTGGTCTCCTTAATAGATGACCTGGATTCTACGCCTCCCGGCGGGAATGACCATGCCACTTTACTGAAGAAGTCATTGAAAAAATTGCCATTGCAAAATCGCTTCCTTCAACCGCTGGCTGCGCGGATAATCAAGGCTTTCAAGCGCTTGCGCGCTTTCACTGCGCAGCTTTGCCAGCAACGCTTTTCGCCCGACCTTATCCGCTTTTCCTGCCATTTTCCCCCGTAGGGCCGGAAGCGGCATATCAACGGTGAGCAACAACCGCGTCAGCGCGGCAACCGAGGTTGAAAACGCCCGATGGGCGAACGCAAACCCCGCCAGCTCCAGCCAGTCGTCACTATTAAGGGTAGCTTCCCAGCCGTCTTCCACCGGGATCTTTTCACCGTTCCGGGCCGACAGGACGCGCATATCCCGGCACAAACGCTGATGTTCCTGCGCGCACAGCCGATGCCCGGCTTCGCTCAGCGGCAGCAGCGCCATCGCCGTGTAGCAGCCGCTGCTGGCTTCCCGATGGCTTCCCATCCGCACCAGCACAAACCCACATTGATGCCAGAAATGCCACAGCTCGTCGGTATAACCAAAACTCACCGACAGATAGTCTTCCCCGCTGGCGCTACGGATAAGCCGTTGCCCGATGCCTTCCCGCTGGCGCAGGGGGTGAACCGCAATGCGGCTAACCCGTCGCCCTTTCAGCGTCGCCGCGAGTGGCGATCTGCCGTGCGCCGCCAGCGACTGCGCCACGAGATTCCCGCGTGGACGCCGGTATCCCGCCCACACGGCGCGGCTAAGCTCAGGGGACAGCCCGCCCTCTTCCACCAGCCAGAGCGCGCCTGCAATCTCTGCCTCCGTTCCGGCAACAGCAAAGTGCTGGCCGGGCGCGTCCATCATCCGGCGTAAATCGAGCGGTGAAGTACGGTAGTGTGCAGCACACAGCAGTTCATAAACGCTTGCCACGCGTGCCGGGTCACTCTCCCACGTCCGCGCTTTCAGCGGCTTTATACGCACATCGCCTTCCGGTTTGCGATCGATAAGCGCATCATCAAATAACAGTGCATTCGCCACGAATCGCTCAAGCGGGCATCCGGCAGCCCAGCGAATGGGGGTCGATAAGGCATAATGCCGCAATCCGCTAAAACGGGCGCAGAACTTCAGCAGGAATCCCCTGCCCGTCCCCTCATAGCCCTGGACCGTGGTGGTTAACACTACGCGCGGAAAACGCGTCACCAGCTTCTCCAGCAGCGGACCAGGGATCGCAGCCGCTTCATCGACAATCAGCCAGTCAGCCTGGCGTGAAGAGGCCAACAGCGCGTCCGGAGCCATAAAGTGGAAATGCTCGCCCGCAAAGCGCGCAATGACATCCGTTGCCCCTTTAGCCGGTGCCGTGACCAACGCACTCCCCTGAATGCGACTGAGCAGCATCCCCGCCAGCGCTGACTTTCCGCGTCCGCGCGGTGCCGTTACCGCGGCAATGCCCGCAGGCATGGTCAGAAGCACGTCGAGGATCTCCGCCTGCTCGCGCTGCGGTGCGCCGCTGGCAGGCTGCCAGGCGGGTAAATCCGGCGCAACGGGAACGGACAAGGGACGATACTGATGCCAGACAATCGCATCCGAATCGGCGGCAAGCGTCCGGCAGAAGTGGTGCACAAAGTGTGGAGTGGCGATCGGCTCCGCGCTGTCGCTCCAGCGCAACGAATCGCTGTCAGGCCTGTCGGCCCAGTCAGCAAGCGGCGGAACTCGCAGCACCAGAAGGCTTCCGGCGTTCAGCGTTCCGCTCAGGGCGGCAAAAGCGGCGACATCAAACCCGGTGCTGGCGTCAAAAACGGCATGCCGGAACTCGCGTCCCAGCAGGCCGCTGATGGCTTTTGAAGGATGTTCGTCAAGCCTTACCCAGTCTCCGGGCAAGGCGTCACGCAGGGCAACCGCCTGGCTTAACGTCCACTGCGCCTCACCGCTGAGCACCACCAGCCGACGATGGCCGGTGCGCTCAAGCTCGCGTATCAGCTGATCAAACGCCAGCATTACATCGCTTTGCCGAAGGTATTACACTGCGCCGGGTCGCCGCTGTCGAAACCGCGTTTAAACCAGCTGTAGCGCTGCTGTGAGGTACCGTGAGTGAAGCTGTCCGGTACGACGCGCCCCTGGCTCTGCTGCTGAAGACGGTCGTCACCGATCGCCTGAGCGGCATTCAGCGCCTCCTCAAGATCGCCGGATTCCAGCACGCCCTGCTGCTGCATGCTGTGACCCCAGACGCCCGCGAAGCAGTCCGCCTGCAGCTCCATTTTGACGGACAGGCGGTTCACTTCAGCCTGCGACGCATTTTGCTGCAGCTGGCGTACCTTTGGCTCAATCCCCAGCAGCTTTTGCACGTGATGGCCAACCTCATGCGCGATCACGTAGCCCTGGGCAAAATCACCGTCGGCGCCAAGCTTGCGTTTCATATCATCGTAAAAAGAGAGATCGATATAGACGGTACCGTCTGCCGGGCAGTAGAACGGCCCCATCACGGATTGTCCGGTGCCGCATCCGGTGCGGGTTGCCCCCCGGTACATCACCAGCTTCGGCTGCTGGTAGGTACGCCCCATTTTCTCAAACAGCTGACTCCAGGTGTCTTCTGTTGTGGCGAGAATAACGGAGGTAAATTTGGCCGCTTCATCTTCATTCGGGCTGATGGAGCGCTGAGAATGCTGCTGCTGTTGCAGCGGCTGACCGGTCATCAACCCGGTGAGGTCAACGCCGTAGTAACCCGCGACTAACACCACAATCAGCAGGATGATGCCGCCCTTGCCGCTGGGTAACCGGAAGCCGGGCCCCCCCATTGAAGGACCGCCGCCACCATCACTGCGTCTGTCTTCTACATTGTCACTTTCACGACGCCCTTGCCAGCGCATAACCACCTCGAACTATTCCATTTATAATAGCTATGATCGTAGGCGGTTAACGGCAAGATTACCATAGGAAACAAAGGTAAGACGCCAAAGGATGCGAACATCCTTTGGCAGGTGAGGGAGTTAGTCGAGCTTAACGCCTAAACGGTGAGCAACCGCTTCGTACGCTTCAATCAGGCCACCCAGGCTCTGACGGAAACGGTCTTTGTCCATTTTATCCAGGGTTTCTTTGTCCCACAGGCGGCTACCGTCTGGAGAGAACTCATCGCCCAGCACCACTTCGCCTTTGAACAGACCAAACTCCAGCTTGAAGTCGACGAGGATCAGGCCCGCGTCATCAAACAGTTTTTTCAGCACGTCGTTGGCCTTATAGGTCAGCTCCTGCATACGCGCCAGGTTCTCTTTGCTCACCCAGCCGAAGGTTTCGCAGTAGGATTCGTTGACCATCGGGTCGTGCATGGCGTCGTTTTTCAGGAACAGGTCGAACAGAGGTGGGTTCAGCTCGATACCTTCTTCAATGCCGAGACGCTTCACCAGGGAGCCCGCCGCACGGTTACGAATAACGCACTCAACCGGAACCATATCCAGTTTCTTCACCAGACATTCCGTATCGGACAGCAACGCTTCCATCTGGGTCGGGATACCCGCTTCGGCCAGTTTGGTCATAATGAAGTGGTTGAACTTGTTGTTCACCATGCCTTTACGATCGAACTGCTCAATGCGTGCGCCATCCCCTGCTGACGTATCATTGCGGAACTCGAGCACCAACAGATCCGGGTTTTCCGTGCTGTATACGGTCTTCGCTTTGCCACGATACAACTCAGCTTGCTTCTGCATCTTCATTACTCCTGGTGTGATGATTTGTGTTCAAAACTGGGCATATTATGCCACGCACACGTTTGCGTGGCACGAAAATAAAAAGGGCTGGATTCACCAGCCCTCGTATTTATTTGCTGAATGCTGCCTGGAAGACAGCGACCAGCGCATCGTTCTGCGACTGGGTCAGCGTGTGACCTTTTGGATCGATAAACTGCAGGCTACTGCGGTTATCAAGGTCACCGACCTGAATTTTGTAGTCACCGGAGGCAAGCTGAGGATCTTTCGCGCCCAGTTCCTGCCATGCGCTGTCGGATAGCGGCTTATAGGTTGCCGTCATGCTACCGGTTGAGCGGGTGCTGTCGGTCACTTTCATGCCCACTTTTTCCAGCGTCGCTGGCAAACGCTGCCAGGTCTGGTTAAACGGTGCACGAACCACCAGCATTGGCAGGCCGGTATCATCCGCACCGCTTTGCACATCGAAGGTCACACCGTTGCGGCTCTGCGCGGCGTTGGCGGCATCGGTCGCGGTTTTATCCAAACCCGCGGCAATCACGTTCAGCATTTCGGTGCTGTAACGCTGCAGGGACGCGGCATCCGCAACCGGTTTACCCGCCTGCTCCAGGTTCAACAGCTTAACGTTAACCGCCTGCTGGTAACCCTGTGGTTTTACGGAGACTTGATAACGACCGCGGTACTGCTGGTCTTCATCCAGACGGTTCCACTCGATCCAGTCGGTGGTTAACGTCTGGCTGGCGTCATCGCGTTTATCGATGGTGTAGTTCTTCGACTGAATGACGCTGACAACCTGCGGCCACAGCGTGCTACCGCGCGCGCTCTCAACCATCAGAGACGCCGTATCACCGGTGAACTGGGTACGCGCCCCGTTAACCAGCGCCAGAGGCTGTGCTGGCGGACGAATATCAAGCGCCTTACCGACCTGGCCGCTGCCGTTAGTCACGGGAATATTATAATCGCCGTTCTGAATCGGCAGGATCATACCAGCCGGTGCGTGAAGTTCAGCAAGCGGGGTCGCATCCAGATAGGATTCATCACCGCTCACCTGGCGCTTGTAGCGCGAGTCTGAACTACAGGCAGCGAGCAGCATAACAAGCGAAACACTCGCAACCTTCGCCAGGCGCGACTTCTGTACTGAATAAGCCATCAAATCTCCCTAAACTCTACAGCAAACCGGCATGCTTCAGCGCCGCCCTGACGATGTCACGACCGTGGTCGGTAATCGGTGTCATTGGCAGACGCAGCGTATCGGTTGCTACAAGCCCCAACTCCTTACATGCCCATTTCACTGGGATCGGATTGGGTTCGACAAATAATTTATTGTGCAGCGGCATCAGACGCTGATTAATGACACGGGCTTCATCAAAGTGACCGGCTGCGGCCAGTTTGCACATTTCAGCCATATCGCGCGCCGCAACGTTTGCCGTTACGGAAATCACGCCATGGCCACCGAGCTGCATAAAGTCCAGCGCGGTCGCATCATCACCACTCAACAGGATAAAGTCGTCTGAAACCAGCTCTTTGATCTGATGAACGCGGCTTAAGTTCCCTGTCGCCTCTTTAATACCGATAATATTTTTTACTTCCGAGAGACGACCAACGGTTTCCGGCAGCATATCGCAACCGGTACGGGACGGCACATTATACAGAATTTGTGGCAAGTCAGTATGTTCAGCGATGGCTTTGAAGTGCTGGAACAAACCTTCCTGAGTAGGACGGTTGTAATAAGGGGTCACCGTCAGACAGCCAACGATGCCGCTGTCGTTAAAACGTTTGGTCAGGCTGATAGCTTCTGCGGTTGCATTAGCCCCTGTCCCCGCGATGACCGGAATACGTCCGTCAGCCAGTTCCAGGGTCAGCATCACTACATCGCCGTGCTCGTCGTGGCTCAGCGTTGCGGATTCACCGGTAGTCCCTACCGAAACGATCGCCGAGGTTCCATTGGCGACATGGTAATCAATGAGCTTCTTCATGCTTGACCGGCAGACATTACCTTTTTCATCCATCGGTGTAACAAGCGCGACAATACTTCCCGTGAACATGAGCCATCCTCTGTGCGAACAAGAGCCTCAATGTTACGTTTGGAACTGTAATAAAAGCAAGCGACCTGAGGCTCTCAGGCGGTTGTATGCATGTTTTTTTTATGCTTTCCTTAGGAAGACTTAACCATGCAAAGGAAGAACAGGTTTGACAACCTCATCACAACATTACCTGGTTATCACTGCGCTGGGTGCCGACAGGCCGGGTATCGTGAACACCATCACCCGCCACGTAAGCAGCTGCGGCTGTAATATCGAAGACAGCCGTCTGGCCATGCTTGGCGAAGAGTTCACATTTATTATGTTGCTTTCCGGGACATGGAACGCCATTACGTTGATTGAATCGACCCTGCCGCTGAAAGGCGCCGAGCTGGATTTGCTGATTGTCATGAAGCGCACCACGGCGCGACCGCGTCCGGCTATGCCTTCTACCGTCTGGGTGCAGGTTGAAGTGCCTGATTCTCCCCATCTGATAGAGCGCTTCACCGCGCTGTTTGACAGCCATCAGATGAACATTGCCGAGCTCGTTTCCCGCACACAGCCGGGCGACGCAAGTACGGTTCCCACGCTCTTTATTCAAATTACCGCGCACAGTCCTGCATCACAGGATGCGTCAAATATCGAGCAAGCGTTCAAAGCCCTCTGTACAGAATTAAACGCGCAGGGCAGTATAAGCGTCGTCAATTATTCGCAGCACGAACAGGATGGAGTTGAGTAATGAACCCACTGAAAGCCGGTGACATCGCACCGAAATTTAGCTTACCGGATCAAGACGGCGAGCAAGTAAATTTGACCGACTTCCAGGGACAGCGTGTTCTGGTCTATTTCTACCCGAAAGCCATGACCCCCGGCTGCACCGTACAGGCCTGCGGCTTACGCGACAACATGGACGAGTTGAAAAAAGTCGGCGTGGAAGTGCTGGGTATCAGCACGGATAAACCAGAAAAGCTGTCACGATTTGCTGAAAAAGAGCTGCTGAACTTCACGCTGCTTTCTGATGAAGACCATCAGGTGTGCGAGCAGTTCGGCGTCTGGGGCGAGAAGACGTTTATGGGTAAAACCTACGACGGTATTCACCGCATCAGCTTCCTGATTGACGCTGACGGAAAAGTTGAACACGTGTTTGACGACTTCAAAACCAGCAACCACCACGACGTGGTGTTGAACTGGCTGAAAGAAAGCGCCTGATAAACAGCAAAACGGCAACCCAGGTTGCCGTTTTTCGTGTTTTCCCCCTCTCCCCGCGGGAGAGGGTCGGGGTGAGGGCATCAGGCCGCTCAAAACTACTTCTCTTCCACCGCCGGCACATCCGGCCACGCGTGGACCACGGCTTTAATCAGCGTCGCCAGCGGAATGGCGAAGAACACGCCCCAGAATCCCCACAGCCCGCCGAAAATCACCACCGATAAGATAATCACCAGCGGATGCAGGTTCACCGCTTCGGAGAACAGCACCGGTACCAGCAGGTTACCGTCCAGCCCCTGAATAATCAGGTACACCGCGAAGCAGCTCCAGAACTCAGTCCCCAGCCCAAACTGGAACAGCGCCACGCCAACCACCGGAATGGTCACCACAAACGCGCCGATGTACGGAATCAGGACCGATAACCCCACCAGCACCGCCAGCAGCAGCGAGTAGTTCAGGCCGAAAATAAGGAAGCCAATCCAGGTGGCGACCCCCACGACAATCATCTCCAGCACCTTGCCGCGAATGTAGTTGGTGATCTGCTGGTTCATCTCTTCCCAGACCTGCCCCGCCAGCCCGCGGTTGCGCGGTAAAATACGGCGTACGGCGTTGAGCATCTGGTCTTTATCTTTCACCAGGAAGAAGACCATCAGCGGCACGAGCACAAGGTAAACCGCCAGCGTCAGCAGTCCGACCAGCGAAGCCAGAGAGTATTTCACCACCGAATCGCCCATCGTCATGATGCGGGCGCGCATATTTTCCGCCATCGCGTCGATAATCCCGGCATCCATCAGGGCCGGGTAACGGCGCGGCAGCGTGGCGGCAAAATCAGAAAGCTTGTTGAGCATGCCGGGCATATCGCGAATAAGGTAGATCCCTTGCTGCCAGGCAACCGGCATCACCACAAAGGCCATTAACAGCAGGATGCCGACAAACAGCACCAGCACGATGCTGGTTGCCCAGCGACGGGAACAGCCGATGTGCTCCAGGCGCGCCGTTGGCCACTCCAGCAGGTACGCCAGCACAATCGCCACCAGCAGGGGCGCGAGCAGGCCGCTGAAGAAGAACAGAATACCGAACCCGGCAACCAGAATAACCAACAAAGCAATGGCTTCCGGGTCGCTGAACCGACGCCGGTACCACTGCATTAACATTTCGAGCATACAACCCTTCCCTGAATCGAATGGCGGGAGTGAGACGATGAATTGTATCTAACTGTCACAAAAAAGACTTTCGCTTTTTGTATCCCGATCACAATCCGCAAAAGCCTGATGAATGGGATTTTCTTCATGCTACAACACGGCTACACTCCCAGAGCAGCAGAGATGAACGATATACCGGTTCATCGGTCAAATTAGCACATCCAACATACAGGACAGTGGTTATGTTCAGGCAGTTGAGAAAAACACTGGTTGCGACACTGATTGCCGCGGTGACGGTCGGTCAGGTGTTGCCCGCTTTTGCTGACTCGTCCGATACATTGCCGGACATGGGCACCACAGCAGGAAGCACGCTCTCTATTGGGCAAGAGATGCAAATGGGGGATTACTATGTTCGCCAGCTGCGCGGCAGCGCCCCGCTGATTAACGACCCTTTGCTGGTACAGTACATTAACGGGCTGGGGATGCGTCTGGTTTCGCACGCCGACTCGGTAAAAACCCCCTTCCATTTCTATTTAATCAATAACGACGAAATCAACGCCTTCGCCTTCTTTGGCGGTAACGTGGTGCTGCATTCGGCGTTATTCCGTTACTCTGACAACGAAAGCCAGCTGGCCTCGGTAATGGCGCACGAAATTTCGCACGTCACCCAGCGTCATCTGGCGCGTGCGATGGAAGACCAGAAACGTAACGCCCCCCTCACCTGGGTGGGTGCACTGGGCTCTATTCTGCTGGCGATGGCCAGCCCGCAGGCCGGGATGGCGGCCCTGACCGGTACGCTGGCGGGAACGCGTCAGGGGATGATCAGCTTCACCCAGCAGAACGAGCAGGAAGCGGACCGCATCGGCATTCAGGTGTTACAGCGTTCGGGCTTTGACCCGCAGGCCATGCCGAGCTTCCTCGAAAAACTGCTCGATCAGGCGCGTTACTCTTCCCGTCCACCGGAAATTTTGCTCACTCACCCGCTGCCGGAAAGCCGTCTGTCGGACGCGCGTAACCGTGCCAACCAGATGCGTCCGGTCGTGGTCCAGTCTTCGCAGGATTTCTACATGGCGAAGGTGAGAACCCTGGGGATGTACAATTCCGGGCGTAACCAGCTCACCAGCGACCTGCTGGATACCCTGGCGAAAGGCAACGTGCGCGAGAAGAACGCCGCGCAGTATGGTCAGGCGCTCCAGGCGATGGAAGCCAGCAAATACGACGAGGCGCGTAAGGCGCTGCAGCCGCTTCTGGCAGCCGATCCGAACAACCCGTGGTACCTCGATCTGTCGACGGATATCGATCTGGGGCAGAAGAAGCCTGCCGATGCGATTAACCGCCTGAAAGGGGCGAAAGACGTCCGTACCAACCCGGTGCTGCAGCTTAACCTGGCGAACGCTTATCTGCAGGGCGGCCAGCCCGGCGAGGCGGCGACCATCCTCAACCGCTACACCTTTAATAATAAAGACGATCAAAACGGCTGGGATCTGCTCGCTCAGGCGGAAGCCCAGCTCGGCAACCGCGATCAGGAGCTGGCGGCGCGTGCCGAAGGTTTTGCCCTGGTGGGCCGCCTCGATCAGGCGATTTCCGCGCTCAGCAGCGCCAGCTCACAGGTCAAACTCGGCAGCCTCCAGCAGGCTCGCTACGACGCGCGTATCGATCAGCTACGCGGTCTGCAGCAGCGCTTTAAGCCGTACGAGAAGATGTAATAAAGGAGAATTCACGTCATGACAGACGCCGTAAAAATCTATCATAACCCTCGCTGCTCCAAGAGCCGCGATACCCTGAGCCTGCTGAAGTCTAACGGCGTGGAGCCGGAGGTGGTGCTGTACCTTGACACCCCACCTGACGCGCAAACCCTCCGCCAGCTGCTGCACATGCTGGGAATGGGCAGTGCAAGAGAACTGATGCGCCAGAAAGAAGATCTGTATAAGTCGCTTAACCTGGATGACAACCGTCTCACCGAGGCTGAACTGGTCCAGGCGATGGTTGAAAATCCAAAGCTGATTGAGCGCCCGATTGTGGTGGCGAACGGCCAGGCGCGCATTGGACGCCCGCCGGAAGACGTGCTCGAGATCCTCTAGTTCTTATGCCGCAGCGCTTCCAGAAAGGCCTGCGGCGTACTCTCTCCCAACTTTTTCTGGGCTTTCTCCCGGTTGTAAAATTCGCACAGCTGGATCAACAGCTCGCCTGCCGGTTCACTGTTCAGACGTGGAATGATGTCGCATAGCGGCGGAGCAACCTGAACGGCGGGGTATTGCTGTGGATGCACTGTCACGGCGGTATTGCGTTTCTCAAGCTTCACCTCGAAACCAAAAGTCTCAATAGATTGAATATCAGCCGGACAGGCTTCCAGCACGTCGTTCACCCAGTGGACCAGCAGCTGTGGAGAAATGCCCGCGTACAGCCGGGCGGAGCACCAGCCGCTCACGGGTTCACGCGCCCAGAGCAGATGCTGTTCACCGCCATCGTCCATATGCAGAGACAGAGGCTGATGATGTAACAGGAGTTTTTGCGGCACGATACCTGCCCTCAGCGCCTTTTTCCCCTGCAACGTCGCGCCCTTCTGCTTTACCGAAGCCGGTTTGAGGTAGCGGTTCAGGGTCGCGCGGGATACGGCGATCCCGAGTCCGTTATTGACCATCTGCAGCAGTTCGTCCAGCGGGGCACCCGTGATATCCCGCAGGGCATTGACCAGCGCAACCTGCTCCTGTCTCAATACTTTGTGTATCACTTTTGGCGTCGTGTGGTTATCCGAAACCTGGTCGCGGTTACGCCAGCGCCTGACTGTAGTGACCGAGATCCCCAGCTCAACGGCCAGCTCCCTGTCGCTTTTATCTGATTGCTGAAGATAGCGACGGATGCGCGGCGTCGTGGTGGCATTAGCATGCAGTTTAATTTCCATCGCAGGATCCTCAGAACCAATCTTGTGAGATTTATACTATACCAGCGATTACTTTGTGACCGATTTCACCTTTCGCTCGCCACGCTTCACTGATAATCCTCAGACATAACACAAACAACACCCCTCAATCTTGTACGGAGTTCACAATGAACAATGTTCTGGGATTTCTTGAAGCAAAACTGATGCCGCTGGCGGCCAAAACGGCCCAGCAGCGGCATCTCGGGGCCATTCGCGGCGCCTACGTCTCCTTCATGCCGTTTATCATCGTCGGCTCTATTCTGCTGGTGATCTCGTCGTTCCCGAATCAAGCCTATCAACAGTTTATGTCTCAGGCCTTTGGTGAGAGCTGGAGCGCCATTATCGAAATCCCGTTCAACGCGGTGTTCTCCACCATGTCGCTGTTCATCAGCTTCCTGGTCGCCTTCCGCCTGGCGGAACACTATGGCGAGGATCGCATCTCCTGCGGCATCCTGGCGCTGGTCGCCTTTCTCATCCTGACGCCCTTTATCAAAGTGGCGGAGAACGGCGGTATTACCGTCATTCCGGTGGAATGGATTGGCAGCAAAGGGCTGTTCGTGGCGATGATTGGTTCCCTGCTCTGGACGGAGCTGTTCTGCTGGCTCAAGCGCAAAAAACTGGTGATCAAAATGCCGGACGGCGTGCCTCCGGCGGTGCAGGAGTCGTTCGCCGCGCTGATCCCGGCCCTGCTGGTAATGATTCTGGTGCTGGGTATCCGCATCGTGTTTGAAAACACCCACTACAACACCATCCACCAGTTTATTTACGAAGTGGTTGCCACGCCGGTGCGCCACTATGGCACCTCATACTTTGGCGCGCTGATGACGGTGTTCAGCATCACCATTCTGTGGTCCGTGGGCATTAACTCCGGCTCGATGATCAACGGCATCATTCGACCGCTGTGGATGGAGAACCAGACCGACAACATCGCCGCGATTCAGGCAGGCACGACGCCGCCGCACATTATCACCGAACAGTTTTTTGACATGATCTGGATGGGCGGCGCGGGGGCCACGCTGTCGCTGGTGATTGCAATGCTGATTTTCGCCCGCAGCAAAAACATGCGTGAAGTGGCGCGCCTCGGCGCCGGGGCATCGGTGTTTAACATCAACGAACCGATCCTGTTTGGCCTGCCGGTGATCATGAACCCGATCATGCTTATCCCGTTCAACCTGGTGCCGCTGGTGCTGGTCACCGTGCAGTATGCGGCGATGAAGATTGGCGCGGTTGCCGTCACCACCGGGGTGTTTATTCCCTGGACGCTGCCGCCGGTCATCAGCGGTTTTATCGTCACCGGTCACCTGAGCGGCAGCGTGATGCAGCTGATCAACCTGCTGATTGGCGCCATGCTGTATCTGCCTTTTATGCGTATCGTGGACAAACAGTACCGCGCGGCGGAAATGGCCACCGTTACGCAAACCGACACCACCCTTGCAAAACAGGAGTAACGCATGTGGGGAATTATCGCGACCTGGCGAATGGCGCTTGAAGGCGTCACCGAGTCTGCATCTGCGCTGGCTGCGGGGAAACCGGTCTCGGCAGCGGTGGTGGATGCCGTCGCCGCCGTCGAAGACTTTCCGTTTTATAAATCCGTCGGCTACGGCGGGCTGCCCACCGAAAATGGTGAGGTGGAGCTGGACGCCGCCTACATGGACGGCGACACGCTGGCGTTTGGTGCCGTGGGCAACCTGGTGGATATCGCCAACCCGGTGCGCGTGGCGCATGCGTTAAGCCGCCAGCGCTACAACAGCCTGCTGGTCGGCCAGGGCGCGCGGGAATGGGCGCTGAGCCAGGGCTTTGCCGACAAAACCATGCTCACCGACCGCGCCATGCAGCACTACCGCAAACGCTGCCGCGAAACGCTGGATAAGGGCTTAAGCCCTTACGACGGACATGACACCGTCGGCATTATCGGCCTCGATAAACAGGGCTCAATGAGCGTCGCTACCTCCACCAGCGGCCTGTTCATGAAAAAACGCGGTCGACTCGGCGATTCGCCGATCATCGGCTCCGGCTTTTACTGTGACAGCGAAACCGGCGCCGCCACCGCCACGGGCGTCGGTGAAGATCTGATGAAAGGCTGCACCAGTTACGAAATCGTTCGCCGCATGGCGCAGGGTATGACGCCGCAGCAGGCGGCGGATTCGGTGGTGTTCGAACTGGAGGACAAGCTGATGTCGCGCTTTGGCCGCGTGGGCGATCTCTCCGTGGTGTGCATGAATAACAGGGGCGAATTTGGTGCCGCTACCAACATCAAAACCTTTTCGTTCGTGGTGGCGACGGCTCGCCAGCCCCTCACCGTTTTTCGTACCGAACGCCTGCGGGAGAAAACGCATTATCACGCGGTAGACGATGAGTGGATGCAGGCCTATGCCGCGCGGATCCGCGCGCCGATTGAGGAGTCATGATGATTACGTATCAGTTTATCACCGCGCTTTCCGACGCGAAGCCGCAGAGCCATTTGATTGCCTCCGCCTCCTGTACGCTTTTGCCCGAAACGGCGCTTGTCGCGGAAATGCGCGAGTATGCCAGCATCGCTGACACCCGCTTTGGCTGCGCCCCGTTTGCCCGGATCACCCTGCTGCCCGATGCGCTCTGGCAGGATAGCCTGACCGAAGGATTACTGACGGCGCTGCGCCCGCTGCTGGCCTCGCCCGTCAGTCCCGAACTGATACTGGACGTGACTGATATCGACGATGTGGTGCTGGCGCAGGTGCTGCGTTTTCTCTTTAATCAGGCGCACAGGCTAAGCGATTTGCAGTTGAAGAAAACCAGTGACAGCGTCCGTCTTGAGCGCATCACCGCCCTCTGCTTACCCGAACAGCAGGACCAACTGGCGGTTATTTTCCGCCAGCAGCAGGCCATCGCCCACGGCATGGTCGCGGCGCGACGTCTGGCGGATACCCCGTCCGACCGCTGCACGCCGCAGTTTGTGGTGGAAGAGGCGCAAAGACTGTGTGCCGCCTTCCCTGCCCTGCGGTGCGAAGTGCTGAATGAAAAGCAAATCGTTGAGGACGGTCTGGGGCTGCTGCACGCCGTCGGCAAAGGGGCGACATGTCCGCCGCGCCTGCTGGCGATTCATTATGACGGTGTCAACGACGGTCCGGTGCGCTGCTATGTGGGTAAAGGCATTACCTTTGATACCGGCGGCCTGTGGCTGAAGGAAGGCGCGGGCATGTACACCATGAAATACGACATGTGCGGTGCGGCTAATGTGCTGGGCCTGATGCTGACCGTCGCAGAGCTGGCGCTGCCCGTACGCATTATGGGCGTGCTGGCGCTGGCGGAAAACGCCATCGGCCCGGACGCCATGCAGCCCGGCACGGTAGCAACGGCCTGCAACGGGATCACCGTTGAAATCAACAACACCGATGCCGAAGGCCGACTGGTGCTGGCGGACGCCATCGCCTGGGCCAGCCAGCGCCATCCGCAGGCGCGCTATATCATTGATATGGCCACCTTAACCGGTGCGGTCGTGAAGGCGCTGGGGTATGAGCTGAGCGGGCTGATGACGCAGGATGAACCGCTGCGCGCGGCGCTTACGCTGGCGGGTAAGCAGAGCGGTGATGAAGTGTGGTCCCTGCCGCTGGATGCGCGGCTGAAAAAGCAGACCGACAGCGCGATTGCCGATCTGTGCAACACGCCGACCAACAATGCGGCGATCAGCGCCTCGGCGGCGTGGCTGCTGCATCACTTCTGCCCGCCGACAATTCCGTGGGTCCATCTGGACATCAGCGGTACGGCGCTGTGGCGTGAAAGTGGGCGAAGCGTGGCATCGGGAAGACCGATTCCACTGCTGGTTGAGCATCTAATGGGGGATCTTTAGCCGGGTGGTGGCTGCGCCTTACCCGGCCTACAAAGTGCGGCAGGTTTTCGTAGGCCCGGTAAGGCGCAGCCGCCACCGGGCAAAAAGCTCAAAGCTTGAGAATATCTTTCACAAACGGAATGGTCAGCTTGCGCTGGGCGGTAATGGAGGCGCGATCGAGCTGATCGAGCGTATCAAACAGCGTGCGCATTTCGCGATCCAGTCGTTTAAGCAGGAAACGGCCCACGTCTTCCGGCAGCTCAAACCCGCGCTGCTTCGCACGCAGCTGTAACGCCTGAAGCTTATCTTCATCCGACAGCGGCTGAAGCTTGTAGATTTGCCCCCAGTCCAGGCGAGACGCCAGATCCGGCAGTCCCAGATTCAGCTGGCGAGGCGGACGATCGCCGGTGATCAGCAGCCGGGTTTTCCCCGATTCCAGAATGCGGTTGTAGAGGTTAAAGATCGCCATTTCCCACGGCTCATCCCCCGCCACGCATTCGATATTATCAATGCACACCAGCGAGAGATGTTCCATTCCCTCAAGCACCTCAGGCACGAACCAGGTACGTTTATCCAGCGGCACGTAGCCTACCGCATCGCCGCGCGCCGAAAGCTCCGCGCAGGCGGCATGCAGCAGGTGGCTGCGCCCCGCGCCTTCGCGTGACCAGATATAGATGTATCCGCTGTGTTCCTGGCGCAGCACGTTTTGCAGTGCAGCCAGTAAAGAGGGGTTATCACCCGGCCAGAAACTCGCGAAAGTTTCGTCGTCAGGGAGATAGAGTGGCAGAGAGAGCTGTGCCGGTCCGTTCAGAAGTACCTCAACCAGATCTTACATAAAATCGGCATGGAGTTTAACACGGAACCTGCAAGGAGAGAACCGGGCGGATCGTCCACCCGGTTATAGGATCAGTGTGACGCTTTTTCGTTTTCGTCAGCGTCCAGCACCACCTCTTCCGGACGGATCACGGAGATCAGCTTGAAAATCAGGCTCAGGCCCACGCCGACGATGGTCGCCAGCGCCATGCCTTTCAGCTCGGCCGCACCAATGTGCACCTTCGCGCCGCTGACGCCGATAATCAGGATCACCGAGGTCAGGATCAGGTTCTGCGCCTTGCTGTAATCCACTTTGGATTCAATCAGCACGCGAATACCGGAGGCACCGATCACGCCGTACAGCAGCAGAGAAACGCCGCCCATCACCGGAACCGGGATGATCTGAATCGCTGCCGCCAGCTTGCCGACGCAGGAGAGCAGAATGGCGATGATAGCCGCGCCGCCGATAACCCAGGTGCTGTAGACGCGGGTAATCGCCATCACGCCGATGTTTTCACCGTAGGTGGTGTTTGGCGTAGAACCAAAGAAACCGGAGATGATGGTGGAGAAACCGTTCGCAAACATGGAGCGGTGCAGGCCCGGATCGCGGATTAAATCGCGCTTAACAATGTTCGCCGTCACCACCAGGTGGCCGACGTGCTCCGCAATCACCACCAGCGCCGCAGGCAGAATGGTGAAGATCGCAAACCATTCGAAGCGCGGCGTATAGAAGGTTGGCAGCGCGAACCAGTGCGCCTCGGCAATCGGGGTGGTATCCACCACGCCCATCACGAAGGAGAGCGCGTAGCCCGCCAGCACGCCGATCAGGATCGGGATAATCGCCATAAAGCCGCGGAACAGCACGGAACCAAACACCGTTACGCCCAGGGTCACCAGCGAGATGATAATGGTTTTGGAATCCGGTGACTGGCCGTCAGCAGGCAGCAGGCCGGCCATATTCGCCGCGACGCCCGCCAGCTCAAGACCAATGACGGCCACGATGGCGCCCATCGCCGCAGGTGGGAACATCACGTCCAGCCAGCCGGTACCGGCTTTCTTCACAATGAAGGAGACCAGGCAGAACAGCACGCCACACATGATAAAGCCGCCCAGCGCGACCTCATAACCCAGCGGCAGCAACAATAACACCGGAGAGATAAAGGCGAAGCTCGACCCGAGATACGCCGGAATTTTGCCTTTACAGATGAAGAGGTACAGCAGCGTACCGATGCCGTTGAACAGCAGCACGGTAGCCGGGTTAATGTGGAACAGGATTGGCACCAGCACGGTTGCGCCAAACATGGCGAACAGGTGCTGCAAACTAAGCGGGATAGTCTGTAAAAGCGGCGGTCTTTCACTCACCCCGATAGCACGGCGCGTCATAGTGTTTTCCTCTGAGTAGTATCGTTGTTGGTGTTTTATTCAAAAAAAAGCCGACTATCAAAGTCGGCTTATTTATCGTTATTCGATTATTTCGTACCAAAGATCTTATCGCCGGCATCGCCGAGCCCCGGGATGATGTACCCGTGCTCGTTCAGGCCCTGGTCGATAGAGGCGGTATACAGCTCAACGTCCGGGTGCGCTTTTTCCAGCGCCGCGATCCCTTCCGGTGCCGCAACCAGCACCAGCACTTTAATGCTGCTGCAGCCCGCTTTTTTCAGCAGGTCGATGGTGGCAATCATTGAACCGCCGGTTGCCAGCATCGGGTCAACCACCAGCGCCATACGCTCGTCGATGTTGGACACCAGCTTCTGGAAGTAAGGAACCGGCTCGAGGGTTTCTTCGTTACGGTAGATCCCGACCACGCTAATGCGCGCGCTTGGCACGTGCTCCAGCACGCCTTCCATCATGCCGAGACCGGCACGCAGGATTGGCACAACGGTAATTTTCTTACCTTTGATCTGCTCAACCTGCACCGGGCCGTTCCAGCCTTCGATGGTGACTTTTTCCGTTTCCAGATCGGAGGTCGCTTCGTAGGTCAGCAGGCTGCCGACTTCAGAGGCCAGTTCGCGAAAACGCTTCGTGCTGATGTCATGCTCACGCATCAGGCCCAACTTGTGTTTAACGAGTGGGTGTTTCACTTCCACAATCTTCATTCTCTTTCTCCTCTGAATGGCATCCGCAAAAAAATCGCGGGATTATACCGCTTTTTTCGGATTAGGCCATACCCATGTTGCTTGACAGGGATCAAGCAAAGACAAAAAAGCCGGAGACTGAGTTCCGGCTTGGGTGCGGGTTCTGCCCGGTGGCGCTGCACTTACGCGGGCCTACGTGTATTGTAGGTCGGGTAAGCGTTAGCGCCACCCGACAATTACAGGTTATCCCCGTTGCTCGCAATCACCTGCTTATACCAGTCGAACGACTTCTTCTTGCTGCGGTTCAGCGTGCCGTTGCCTTCGTTGTCTTTATCGACAAAGATAAAGCCGTAGCGTTTTTTCATTTCGCCCGTACCGGCAGACACCAGGTCGATACAGCCCCACGGGGTATAGCCCATCAGGTCTACGCCATCTTCTACCACCGCTTTTTTCATCTCGCTGATGTGGGCGGCCAGGTAGTCAATTCGGTACTGGTCGTTCACCGTGCCGTCGCTCTCCTGCACGTCGATTGCGCCAAAGCCGTTCTCAACGATAAACAGCGGCAGCTGGTAGTGATCCCAGAACCAGTTGAGGGAGTAGCGCAGCCCCACCGGGTCAATCTGCCAGCCCCAGTCGGATTTCTGCACGTACGGGTTAGAGACCAGGCTCTTGCTCTCGTCATAGTCCAGCTGCGGGTTATCCGCCGTCGCCTTGGTGGCGAAGGACATATAATAGCTAAACCCGATGTAGTCCACGCAGCCCTGCGTCAGCGCCGCTTTATCTTCTTCGGTAATATCCAGCGCGAAGCCGCGACGTTCGAAGTAGTTGAGCAGATGCTGCGGGTACTTGCCGCGCACGTGCACGTCGGTGAACCAGTAGCGGCGGTGCATGGCGTTCATCGCCATCATCATATCGTCCGGCGCGCAGGTCAGTGGATAGATAGGACACATGGCAATCATGCAGCCGATCTGCAGGGACGGGTTAATCTCGCGCCCCGCCTTCACCGCCAGCGCGCTGGCCACCAGCTCATAGTGCGCGGCCTGGAACATTACCGGCTCGCGATCTTCGCCCGGCGCGTACTTCAGCCCCGAGTTGGTGAATGGGGCAAAGTCTTCGTGGAAGTTGGCCTGGTTGTTGATCTCGTTAAAGGTCATCCAGTACTTCACCTTGTGCTGATAGCGCTGGAAAACCACTTTTGCAAAACGAACGAAGAAGTCGATCAGCTTACGGTTGCGCCAGCCGCCGTATTCCGTGACCAGATGAAACGGCATCTCGAAGTGAGACAGGGTAATAACCGGTTCGATGCCGTGCTTCAGACACTCGTCGAACAGGTCGTCATAGAATTTCAGGCCTGCCTCGTTCGGCTCAAGCTCGTCGCCTTTCGGGAAGATCCGCGTCCAGGCAATAGAGGTGCGGAAGCATTTGAACCCCATCTCGGCAAAGAGTTTGATGTCTTCTTTATAGCGGTGATAGAAATCGATGGCTTCATGGTTAGGGTAGTTTTTCCCGTCCAGCACGCCGTTGGTGATTTCACGCGGCACGCCGTGCGCGCCTGCGGTCATCACATCGGCCACACTCACCCCCTTGCCGCCCTCTTTCCAGCCGCCTTCGAGCTGGTGCGCCGCAACCGCACCGCCCCACAGAAAATCTGCTTTAAATCCTGACATTCACTTTCCCTCATTCTGCGTTATTTTCTGCAAAAACAATTACAGAAACCGGTTTCAGTTGAATGATGTGCAAAGCCGTTTCGGGTTGCAAGGAGAATACCGAAACCGGTTTCATTTTCGTGAACAGACGCAAGTTTGGGCGCACTGGCAGGCTGCGCGTAAAAAAAGATCCCTACGTCCAGAATAGGCTCGCAAACGTTTGCCTGGACTGTTAGAATTGCGCCGATTTTTCTTACTAGCTATGCAATCGCGTGGGGATTTAAGCCGTGACCAACAAAACTTCTCTCAGCTACAAAGATGCCGGTGTTGATATTGACGCAGGTAATGCGCTGGTTGACCGAATCAAAGGTGTGGTGAAAAAAACCCGCCGCCCGGAAGTGATGGGTGGTCTGGGTGGATTCGGCGCACTGTGCGCGCTGCCGCAAAAATATCGTGAACCTGTTCTGGTCTCGGGAACTGACGGTGTAGGCACTAAACTGCGCCTGGCGATGGATTTAAAGCGTCACGACACAATCGGTATCGATCTGGTCGCGATGTGCGTGAATGACCTGGTGGTTCAGGGCGCAGAGCCGCTGTTCTTCCTCGATTACTACGCGACCGGCAAACTGGACGTAGATACCGCGGCAAGCGTGATCAACGGTATCGCCGAAGGGTGCCTGCAGTCTGGCTGTGCGCTGGTTGGCGGTGAAACCGCGGAAATGCCGGGCATGTATCACGGCGAAGATTATGACGTCGCGGGCTTCTGCGTCGGTGTAGTAGAAAAATCAGAAATTATCGACGGCAGCAAAGTGGCCGATGGCGATGTGCTGATCGCGCTGGCCTCCAGCGGCCCGCACTCCAACGGCTACTCCCTGGTGCGTAAAATCATCGAAGTGAGCGGCTGTGACCCGCTGACGACCGAACTTGACGGTAAACCGCTGGCTGACCATCTGCTGGCCCCGACCCGCATCTACGTGAAAAACGTGCTTGAGCTTATCGAGAACGTCGACGTTCACGCTATCGCTCACCTGACCGGCGGCGGCTTCTGGGAAAACATCCCGCGCGTCCTGCCGGACAACACCCAGGCGGTGATCGACGAATCCTCATGGCAGTGGCCAGCCGTGTTTAACTGGCTGCAGACCGCAGGCAACGTGAGCTCCCACGAAATGTACCGCACCTTTAACTGCGGCGTGGGCATGGTTATCGCCCTGCCAGCAAGCGAAGCGGATAAAGCGGTCAAGCTGCTGACTGAAAAAGGTGAAAACGCGTGGAAAATCGGTACGATTAAAGCCTCCGATTCCGAACAGCGTGTGGTCATTGAATGAAAAACATCGTGGTGCTCATTTCCGGCAACGGAAGCAATTTGCAGGCGATAATTGACGCCTGCAAACAGAAGAAAATCAATGGCACCATTCGGGCAGTTTTCAGCAACAAGGCCGACGCGTTCGGCCTTGAGCGCGCGCGGGAAGCGAACATCCCTGCGCACGCGCTGGAAGCCAGCCAGTTCGCCGGGCGTGAAGCCTTTGACCGCGAGCTGGTGCATGAGATTGATGCCTACGCACCGGACGTGGTCGTACTGGCGGGCTATATGCGTATTCTGAGCCCGGCTTTTGTAGAACACTTCGCCGGACGTCTGCTGAATATCCACCCTTCCCTGCTGCCGAAATATCCCGGCCTGCACACCCATCGTCAGGTTCTGGAAAACGGCGATGAGGAGCACGGCACCTCCGTGCATTTCGTTACCGACGAGCTGGACGGCGGTCCGGTGATCCTGCAGGCTAAAGTCCCGGTCTTTGACGGCGACAGCGAAGAAGACGTGACCGAACGCGTGCAGACCCAGGAGCATGCCATCTACCCGCTGGTGGTAAGCTGGTTTGTCGACGGGCGTCTCGAAATGCGCGACGGCGCAGCCTGGCTGGATGGCGTGAAGTTACCCCCGCAGGGTCATGCTGCCGAAGAGTAGTCTCTTTGAATTGCCCGGCGGCGCTTCGCTTGCACGGGCCTACGATCCCGTAGGTCGTGATAAGCGCAGCGCCCCCCTCCCCCAACCCTCTAAATTCCCCAACAAAAAAAATAACTGTCATACTTTTCTGGCACTGTTGGACATATCGTGGAAATGCTCGCCATAATAAGGACGAGACGGATTTACCACGTCCTGTGATTGAACTGGAGTGTGAGCTGTAATGGGTCAGGAAAAGTTATATATCGAGAAAGAGCTAAGCTGGTTAGCATTTAACGAACGTGTACTCCAGGAAGCGGCAGACAAAAGTAACCCGCTGATCGAGCGCATGCGTTTTTTGGGCATCTATTCCAACAACCTGGATGAGTTCTACAAGGTTCGCTTTGCCGAGCTGAAAAGACGCATCATCATCAGCGAAGAACAGGGCCTAAACTCGCACTCGCGGCACCTGCTGGGCAAAATCCAGTCCCGCGTGTTGAAAGCCGATCAGGAATTTGACGGCCTGTATAACGAACTGCTGCTGGAGATGGCGCGTAATCAAATCTTCCTGATTAACGAACGTCAGCTTTCCGTTAACCAACAAAACTGGCTGCGCCACTACTTTAAACAGTACCTGCGCCAGCACATTACCCCGATTCTGATCAACCGCGAAACCGATCTGGTGCAGTTCCTGAAAGATGACTACACCTATCTGGCCGTGGAAATTATTCGCGGTGAATCCATCCGCTACGCGCTGCTGGAGATCCCGTCCGACAAGGTACCGCGCTTTGTGAACCTGCCGCCGGAAACCCCGCGCAGACGCAAGCCGATGATCCTGCTCGATAACATCCTGCGCTACTGTCTGGACGATATCTTCAAAGGCTTCTTCGATTACGATGCGTTAAACGCCTACTCGATGAAGATGACCCGTGACGCCGAATATGACCTGGTGCACGAGATGGAAGCCAGCCTGATGGAGCTGATGTCGTCCAGCCTGAAACAGCGCCTGACGGCCGAGCCGGTACGCTTTGTCTATCAGCGCGATATGCCGGACGCCATGGTGGAGATGCTGCGCGAGAAGCTGACCATTTCGCGCTATGACTCCATCGTACCGGGTGGTCGTTACCACAACTTTAAAGATTTTATTGGTTTCCCGAACGTCGGAAAAGCCAATCTGGTGAACAAGCCGCTGCCGCGCCTGCGCCATCTGTGGTTCGATAAATTCCGCAACGGATTCGACGCCATCCGCGAACGCGATGTCCTGCTCTATTATCCGTACCACACCTTCGAGCACGTGCTGGAACTGCTGCGTCAGGCCTCGTTCGACCCGAGCGTGCTGGCGATCAAAATCAACATCTACCGCGTGGCAAAAGATTCCCGCATCATCGACGCGATGATCCATGCGGCGCACAACGCCAAAAAAGTCACCGTGGTGGTTGAGCTGCAGGCGCGCTTCGACGAAGAGGCAAACATTCACTGGGCGCGTCGTCTGACGGAAGCCGGTGTGCACGTCATCTTCTCCGCGCCGGGGCTGAAAATTCACGCCAAGCTGTTCCTCATCTCCCGTAAAGAGGGCGACGAGGTGGTGCGTTATGCCCACATCGGTACCGGGAACTTTAACGAGAAAACGGCGCGAATCTATACCGACTACTCGCTGCTGACTGCCGATGCCCGCATCACTAACGAAGTGCGCCGGGTCTTTAACTTTATTGAGAACCCGTACCGTCCGGTGAACTTTGACTATCTGCTGGTCTCGCCGCAGAACTCGCGCCGTCTGCTGTACGATATGATCGATAAAGAGATCGCCAATGCCCAGAAAGGGCTGTCGTCCGGCATCACGCTGAAGCTTAACAACCTGGTTGATAAAGGGCTGGTGGACAGGCTGTACGCGGCGTCCAGCTCCGGCGTGCCGGTTAATCTGCTGATCCGCGGCATGTGCTCGCTGATCCCGGAACTGGAAGGCATCAGCGACAATATTCGCGTGATCAGCATTGTTGACCGCTACCTGGAACACGATCGCGTCTATATTTTCGATAATGCGGGTGATAAACAGGTCTATCTCTCTTCGGCAGACTGGATGACGCGCAATATTGACTACCGAATTGAAGTCGCGGCACCGCTGCTGGATCCGCGCCTGAAGCAGCAGATCCTCGACATCATCGAGATTCTGTTCAGCGATACCGTGAAAGCACGCTATATCGACAAAGAACTCAGTAACCGCTATGTACCGCGTGGCAACCGCCGCAAAGTGCGGTCGCAACTGGCGATTTACGACTATATCAAATCACTCGAGCAACCCGATTAACCTATGCCGATAAATGATAAGACCCCACGCCCGCAGGAATTCGCCGCGGTCGATCTTGGCTCTAACAGTTTCCACATGGTCATCGCCCGTGAGGTGGATGGCGCACTGCAGATCATCGGTCGTCTGAAGCAGCGGGTACACCTGGCGGATGGCCTTGATGAACGCAGCATGCTCAGCGAAGAGGCAATGGAGCGTGGGTTAAACTGCCTGTCGCTGTTTGCTGAACGCCTGCAGGGCTTCTCGCCCTCCAGCGTCTGCATCGTGGGCACCCACACACTGCGCCAGGCGCTGAACGCGCCGGAGTTTCTCAAACGGGCCGAAAAAGTGATCCCCTACCCGATTGAGATCATCTCCGGCAACGAGGAAGCGCGTCTGATTTTCATGGGCGTTGAGCACACCCAGCCGGAAAAAGGGCGCAAGCTGGTTATCGATATCGGCGGCGGCTCAACGGAGCTTGTGATCGGCGAAGACTTTGAGCCTCGCCTGGTGGAAAGCCGCCGTATGGGCTGCGTCAGCTTCGCGCAGATGTATTTCCCGGGCGGCACCATCACCCGCGAGAACTTCCAGCGTGCGCGTATGGCGGCCGTCCAGAAACTGGAAAACCTGGCCTGGCAGTACCGAATTCAGGGCTGGAACGTGGCGCTGGGCGCGTCAGGCACCATCAAAGCGGCGCATGAAGTGCTGCTGGCGATGGGTGAAAAAGACGGGTTTATCACGCCTGAACGCCTGACATTGCTGACCGAAGAAGTGCTGAAGCATAAAAGTTTTGACGCCTTAAGCCTGCCGGGTCTTTCCGACGAGCGTAAGGCGGTCTTCGTGCCGGGGCTGGCTATTCTCTGCGGCGTGTTTGATGCCCTCGCCATTAAAGAGCTGCGCCTTTCCGACGGCGCGCTGCGCGAAGGCGTGCTGTACGAAATGGAAGGCCGCTTCCGCCATCAGGATATTCGCAGCCGTACCGCGCAAAGCCTGGCCAACCAGTACAACATCGACCGCGAACAGGCGAAGCGCGTGCTGGACACCACGGTGCAGATGTACGAACAGTGGGAAGAACAGAATCCGAAGCTCGCGCACCCGCAGCTTGCCGCGCTGTTGAAATGGGCCGCGATGCTGCACGAGGTGGGGCTGAACATCAACCACAGCGGGATGCATCGCCATTCGGCCTACATTCTGCAAAACAGCGATCTGCCCGGCTTCAACCAGGAGCAGCAAACCATGATGGCGACCCTGGTGCGTTATCACCGCAAAGCCATCAAGCTCGACGATCTGCCGCGCTTCACGCTGTTTAAGAAGAAGCAGTTCCTGCCGCTTATTCAGCTGCTGCGCCTGGGCGTGCTGCTCAATAACCAGCGCCAGGCCACCACCACGCCGCCCACGCTGAAGCTTAAAACTGACGATCATCACTGGACGCTGAGCTTCCCACACGACTGGTTCAGCCAGAACGCGCTGGTCCTGCTGGACCTGGAAAAAGAGCAGCAGTACTGGGAAGCGGTCACCGGCTGGCTGCTCAAAATTGAAGAAGAGAGCGCCGACGTCGCCGCGTAACAGTTCAGGCGTCCGCGCAGGACGTCTCAGCTTCCAGCAGTGACTCAAGCGGTGCCGGCCTGCCAATCAGATAGCCCTGCACATAATCGATACCTAGCGCGTGAACCGCGCTACGTATCTCTTCCGTCTCGACGTACTCAGCCACCACCAGCATCTTCTTCATGCGCGCCAGATGGCAGATAGACGCTACGATCTGATAATCCAGGCTGTTATTGACGATATTGCGGATAAAGCTGCCGTCAATCTTGAGAATGTCGGCATCCACGCTTTTCAGCCGCGCATAGCTCGCATACCCGGTACCAAAATCATCAATCGCAATGCGTACCCCCATTTTCTGCAGCTGCTGGAGAATATGTAGCGCCTGCTCCCCGCTGCCGAAGGTGCTGCACTCCGTCACCTCAAAAATCAGCTGCCACGGCTCAATGGCGTATTTTGCCAGCAGGCGACTTACCTCAAGCGGGAACTGTACCCGACACACGGTCGACGGGGCCAGATTAATGGCAAAGCGCTGACCGGGAAGTGTTTCGCGATGCGCTGCAAGGAAGCGCAGGGTATGCTCCAGCACCCACAAATCCACCCGCGAGGAGAGACCAAACTCCTGCGCGACGGGCAGGAATTGGTCGGGGGAGATCAATAGCCCGTTGATATCCGGCATCCGCAGCAGAACTTCGTGATAGCGATCGCCACGCAGGCCGCGAACGGGTTGAACCAGCAGGGCGAATTCGTCGTTATCGAGTGCCTTTTGCAGGCGGCTCATCATCGCGACTTTATCCTTCAGGCTGCGCTGCAAATGGATGGCCCCACGCTGCTGAAGATTTTCCGGATGGTTGGAGGAGAGCGACAGATCGGCAACCACGCCCAGTTCGCCCAGCACCAGATAAAGATGGTTAACCGGGGACCGGACATAGCAATAGCTCACGCCCACCTGCGGCTGCAGCGGCATCCCGTCCCAGACAAAGCGAAACTGTTTGATATGCTCGTCCAGGGCTTCAATCCGCTGCTGGTGTGATTCCGCATTGAGCCGTACCGCCATGTCATACCCGGTGAGGTGATACACCTGCTCATTGGGCTGGAGCGTGCCATTCACCCACTGCGCCAGCTGCTGTTTGTACTGAATGCGCAGCAACACGCCGTAATTTCGGCCCAGAATTTCCAGCTCCGGAATGCGCAGCAGGCAGAGAGCCGACCACGGGTTTTTCGCCAGTTCACGCGACAGCGCCCGCAGGTTAGGCATATGGACGACCGGGTCGAGTAGCGCCAGCCTGCGGGAGCGTTTGTTCACCGCGCGCTGCCGGGTCGCCAGCATCGACATATAAATCACCACAAACGAGAAGACCAGGTAACTGGAAGAGGTGATCGCCAGCTGAATGTCATACCCCTGGTTCACCGGGATATAGTGGTAAAAATAGTGAATAGACACCAGCAGCACCGGTATCCAGATCAGCGACACCAGCTTATAGCCAAAACGCATCGCGCCCCAGAGCATCACCGGCATCAGCAGCGACAAGGTGTAGTTGGTGGTAAAAATGGAGCTGTTTTCATTCATCGGGAGCAGCAGCAGCGAAAGCAGCCCGCCAAGCGCGATTGCCCACACCAGAAACTCAACGATCGTCACCTTTTTGTCTATCTGGGAACGGACCTGCGAGATAAGGCTTTTAAGATAACGCGGATGACGAATCAGGCGGATCAGCAGATAGCTCAGCGGCACGCCCGTCAGTCCGCTGACCAGCAACGCCTGGTAGTTGATGAGCGTGCGAATATTAAGAGGGTTTAATCCCGCCAGGCTCTGGCGGCTCTCATACACGCCTAAATACACCGCAAACTGAAACAGTAACAGAAACAGCGTCGCGGGGCAGAAGGCCTGCCAGAAGATGCGCTGCGCCATCAGCCGGATGTCGCCGTACGCGGTCATATTCCGTCTGGGCGCAAACACCCGGTAGCCGCCCCAGCTGAGCACTAAAGGGACGATAAAATGGAGCACGCCGGCGACGGTTTCAAACATCCCGACCGAGGGGTAATAGCGGATAAACAGTGACAATACGATCCCGGGCAGCGCTTCCAGGCCAAAGAACATCATCAGCGAAAGCAAAAATGAGAGGGGTAAATAATAGAGTGCCACAATGCCGTCGCCCAACTGCGTTAGCGTATTCGCAATGCTCAGCACGGGAAGTAAAACCACCGGTAAAATAAGCGGCAATGCCCACCAGCGGTTTTCATTTTTTTTCAGGAAAGCGAGAATGTTCATAGATGCCCGGTTAAACCCCTATCGCTCCAGAGGGAAATAAAGACAGGCATCCGACCTGACGTACGTCCCGCCCGGCAGCGTGCCGGGCGAACAGTGTGGAGGAAGGATTTTAAATATCAGGGCCAGGAATCCGTTGACATAAATCAAACTACTTTACGCAAATAACGTTTTGCGACGTTTTTCTACAATTATTTTCTTCATATTATCAATATGGTAAATGTATTAATTAATCTCAATAACATTAATTAATGTAAACATTGACGGTTATTTACACATCACAGAATTGACCCCATCTTCCCGCTGTGCCTTAATATCCTTATCGCCCAAAAGGGCTTACCCAGGAAAAACAGAGTGAGTCAGGTCACGCGTATGCGCAAACGACATCGATTTAACACCCGAATGACCCGCATCATACTGCTCATCAGCTTCCTGTTTTTCTTTGGCCGCTTCGTTTACTCTTCGATTGGCGCCTGGTACCACCATCAGGATAAAACCCAGTCGCAGCAATCCAGCCTGACCGTCGACACAGCTGACCGCTAAACCGCCAAAGGATGTTGCACGAGCCGAATAAGGGCCGCGATCCCTTTGCTGAGGATTTTATCCTGCCGCATGACCACCGCCAGCTGCCGCTGCAGCATGGGCATCAGCGACATCACGCATAGCCCTTCACGATCGACATCCTGTTCGACCGCCATTCGCGGCACAATACTGTAGCCCAGCCCCGCGCGAACCATGCGTTTGATCGACTCGATGCTGCCAAGCTGCATCACCGGCGCGATCGCCAATCCACTGGCTGCAAACCAGCCATCGATCAGCGCCCGGGTCCCGCTGCCTGATTCAAAGGCAATCAGCGGATGAGCGTGCAGCGCCTCCGGCGTGAAATCCCGGAAAACATCCTGCTGCTCCCGCGAGGCGATAAACACAAACTCTTCGTCCATCACCGGCATGACGTCCAGCGCTCTGCCGCTCACCGGCAGCGTGACCAGCCCCACATCGAGACGGTTCTCTTCGATGGCCCTGACGATGTCGAGGGTGTTGCCCGTTGTCACCCCCACGCTCAGGAGCGGATAGTCGCGGCGCAGCTGCTCCAGCAGGGGCGGGAGAAGATGGATGCAGGCCGTTGCCCCCGTGCCAAGCGTAATGGTGCCGCTCACGTCGTGACTGAACGCACTCACGGACCGGATGGCGTCATCCACCGCCTGCTGAATACGCTCCCCATGCATCAGCAAAGCCTGCCCGGCGGCCGTCGCCTTAATTCCCCGCCCGGTACGCTCTACCAGCCGCGTTTGCAGAAACTGCTCCAGCTGGCGTATTTGCAGGCTGACGGCGGGCTGTGAAATGCCCAGCACGTCCGCTGCCGCTGAAAAGCTGCCGCGCTGGATCACCAGACGGAAGGTGGTGAGATAGCCCAGATTAAGCGTCGTCATTCAAAGTTTCTCTTATACCGCGCATAAGGTTACGGCCCTGCCAGCACAATACCGCGCCCGTTATGCTCAGGACAACTGCATAGCGGAATGAAAAATAATGGAAACACCTGCCCTGCCACGCCGCCTCGCCCTCATGGCGGGATGTAATCAACTCATCAACTGGGGGATCTCGTTTTATATGCCCGGCACCTTTGCGCTGGCCATTGCAGCCGACCGGGGATGGTCGTCACCGCAGATTTACCTCGGCCTGACGCTGGCGATGCTGGTGATGGCGGCGGTTTCGCCCTTTGTGGCCCACCTGCTGGCACGCTTTGGCGGTCAGACGGTGGTGATGAGCGGCACGCTGCTGATCGCCGCAAGCTGCGCCTGTATGGCGTATACCCAGACGCTATTTGGCTGGTACTGCGCCTGGCTGGTCATCGGTGTAGGGATGCGCCTGTCGCTGTACGATGCGCTATTCGCCGCGCTGGTGAATCTTTACGGGCAGCAGGCGCGCAGAACAATCTCCCGCGTCACGCTGGCGGGCGGGCTGGCTTCCGCCGTCTTCTGGCCGCTGGGCGATGCTCTGCTTCATGTGATGAGCTGGCAGGAGGCGCTGCGCGTCTATGCTCTCTTCGGCCTGCTGAGCGCGGCGCTGATAAGAACGCTCCCCCGTCAGCGGCTGACGGTGACGACACAGTTCGCCGCGCCGCCCCTGAACAACGAGCGGCGCAACGGCTGGCTTTATGCCGCCTTCATTGCCCTCATCACCTTTGTCTCTAACGGCACCTCCACCCATCTGCCGGAGTTTATTGCCCACTTCAACCTGCCGGTCGCCATCGGCATGCTGTGGGGGATCGGCCAGACGGGCGCCCGCTCGCTGGAAGTGCTGGCGGGTGCCCGTTTAACCCCCTTCAAACTCACGCTTTTTACCGCGCTCGCCATGCCGCTCTGCTTTCTTCTGGGGTTGAGTAGCGCTCTGTTTGTGTGGTGTGCGGCCGGGTTTGTGCTGGGCTATGGCGCCATGAACGGGCTGGTCACCATCGTGAAAGCCACGCTGCCGCTGGAACTGTTCAGCGCGGAAAGCTATGCCCGCCGCACCGGCATGCTGCTGATCCCCGGCCAGCTGATGGCGGCAGCCTCACCGTTTGCCTATGCATGGCTGAATAAAACGCTGGGGATCGCGG